>NZ_ATDO01000113.1:0-57327 GCF_000445085.1 Sphingobium sp. HDIP04
ATATCCTGACAGTCCAGCCCTAATGTGACTTCTACCGCAAATTTTCGGGGCGCTTATCATGCGGCGATCTCCTCAGGCTGGGGCTGCTGGGCGTGCATCCAATCGGCGGCCGCCTGCGCCTTGCTGGCGGCGGTGAAGATGGCGCGAGGGTCGTCTTTGAGTGCGCGCAACCACGATGCTACGTAGGCGGCATGATCGGCCCGCGGATGGTGAGCGATCCTGAGGTCGGCGAGTACGAACGATGCGGTCAGTTCAGCGCAAATTTCCTCGATCGCCAAGCTGTCGCGCTTGAAACGTTCGGCAAAGTTGCGGTCGAGCCGGTGCTTTGCCCCTGTGGCGTGGGCCGCCTCATGCAAAAGCGTGCCCATCTGTGCTGATGCATCCCGAAACGAGGCAAAGGTCGGCATGAAGATGTGATCGAGGTCGATCCGGTAGTGCGCATCGTAGGCGCCCTCGGTGATCGGGATCTTGAGGGCCGCGACGAAAGCTTCGGCGTGCCCGAACCGCTCGCCCTCGGGTAGAACTGCGACAGGTGGGGGTTCATAGCCCTCGACCTGGGCGAGGTTGAACACGGTGAAGGCCCGCGCGAACATGCGGCCGGGTCCGGCTTCGCCATCGTCATGATCATCATCGGCGCGCGATGCGGCCTGTTTCCAGAACACAACCGTCGTTCCGCGTTCACCTTTGCGGACCTGTGCGCCAAGCGATGCCCACTGGCGATAGGTCCCCCAAAGACCGCTGGAATAGGCAGCCGCTTCGGCTGCGATCCAGAGCGCGAGCACGTTGACGCCGCGATAGCGGCGGCGAGAGGTGACGTTCTGCGGCCTGGTGGTGGCAGCGCCATCATGGTGCCAGGGCATGCGCCAATCGCCGGCCCCGGCTTCGATGGCAGATACAATCTCGGTGGTGATGCGCGAATAAACGTCGGCTCGCGGCGTCGCAGGGTAGGATCGGGACATGGCAGGTCTCCACGACGGGCGGAGGGAAACTGTCTTCCGCTCCTTCAATCCGTCACCCGCAAACCCGCCTCCTCTTCCTCTCCCGCCATACCGTTATGCGGTGTGGCGGTACCCGGTGCGATCTGTTCAAGAACACGCTGGATTCTGGCCACCTCGGCCTGAAGCGTCACCCGCTGCGGCTCTGGAAGCCGCTTCTCGCGCAACAACAACCGTGCCTCATCAGCACCGCGCTGCCATGCCGGGCGATGCCGTTCGGCGATGCAGGCATTGGGGCAGCGGACCGGTTCGCACATGGAGATCATTGGCCCGCTTGCGCCTGGCTCCGAACTCCGGTTCAGGCACAGGGCGGTTGCCGGATCAAAGAAGCAATCGGCCAGCGGGCCGACATGCAATGTCCGCGCGAGACTGCCCAGCATGGTGCGCAGACGTGGACGGTCGGCAATCATGGCAGGTAGCGGCGCCAACTCGTGGGCGGCAGTATCAAGCACAACTCCGACCCTGTTCGCGGCAGGTCCGCCAAGGCGTGCGCCACTTTGCCGCTCGTCGAAGTAGACAAGGATATCGTCAATCTGGCCAAGCGCACGCTGGGCTTCGATCTCTCCCCGAAATCCGGACCGGCTGCTGCCAGCATAGCCTTCGAAAGCCGCAACGCTCGCATGCTTGTACTGGATCATGCCGGCAATTGTTCCGAAGGGCCGGTTGGCGATGTGCCAGGCGATTGTGCGGCGAAACTGACGCGTTGTCAGACGCCATGGTCGGCCGTCGGGTCCGGCAGGAATGACGGGTGCCTGCGCGGATCCGAAGTGGTCATTGAGGTGATCGCGGAACCGGTTGAGTTGCCGGACTATCTCTGCAGAGACGTGCGTCTTGGTATTGGCCCGAAGCGTGAGGACTGGCCACAGGGTCGTTGTTCCGCGCGCTTGTCCCGCCCGCGCGGAAAGGCGTTCGAGGACATCGATGGCTTCAGCGACCGGCGCGATGGTAACCCACTCGGTCTCCTCGCCGCCGCCGCGCTTGCCCTTGTAAGCAGTGGACTTGATACGATGCCGCAAGATCGTACCGTCTTCGGCTTTGGTAATAGACAGGCATCCCCGCCTCATGGCTTGGATCTCGCTGTCCCGCATGCCTGAGAGAAAGGCACATACGATATAGGCTGCGGACTGCAGCATGACTTCCTCGAGGGGCAAAACCTTGGCATCGAAGCGGGTGCGCCAAGGCATGCCCGTATCGGGATCGGCAGAATTGGGCGTATCCATGCCGCCAATCTCGGTGCCGAGTTCTGCGATGGCAGCGGCGATGAGGTCTGGTGCACCCGTGGCCAGGCCAAGGTGCATGGCAGGTTCGGCCTGCGCGTTGATACCGGCATGGAGGTGGATCAGGTGGTAGTTGATCGGCGGCGTGACGGCGCCGGTTTGCGGATCTGTTCGCGTTGCGCCGTTATGTGCCGTGGTCCAGATCGGAATGCCGCGCCCATGCTGCCGCAAGGATGCAACATAGTCGAGGAGGCGTTGGCGTTGCCGTAACCGACGAACAGCGGGATCCAGACCTTCCTCAGCGGCAATCAGACGGTTGCGCGTTGCTTCAAGGCAATCGAGTTCTGCCCGTGCGGCAAGGATATCGCCTGCGTAGCAGGTCACGTAGCGCAACGACCAGGAGAGCAGCGGCGTCATGATCGCTTCAGGAATGCGCGGCGTCCGGTTCTCCCCTGCAATATGCTTTGCGCCCGCCACGGAAAACGGACTTCGTCCCGGCCACGGTTCGAAGGACAGGCGCGCAGTCGGCAGATGATGCTGCAACTCGTGCAGGTCAAAGACGATCCGCAGCAGCGCTGCCGCTGCAACTGGGCGCAGCCCGGCTAGGCGCAAGGCTCCGGCGTAGCGATCGACCAGAGCCTGATCGACCCGGGCGAGATCGAAACGCCCCAGCTGAGCCTTGACGAAGTCGAAAAAGCGCAAGGTCCGGTTGGCCTCGCCGCGCACCCCGGCCGGCTCAAGCCGCGAACGGTGACCGGGGAGATCGACATTGAGCCGCGCATGGAGAATCTGGCGCAGGGCATCAGCAATGGATGGGTCTTTGATACCGCCGAAATGTACCGTGACATGGCAGCGCCGCGCGTTGTCGCGAAATACGCCGGGAGCCAGATCCCACACTGGATCGCCGTATCGTGAAATATGCGCGCGATCGCAGCCGGGGCGCAAAGGCGCGGACATAAGCACAGGGAGGGCATCGCGCTCATCGTCGCTCTCCGCCAGAAGCTGGACAACGGTCATGCCCGTGCCTCTGGCGGCAGATAGACCGTGGGAGGGTCGTTCGCGACTTGCGCACGGGCCCTTGTCACGACGTCTTCGGCGAAGGCAGGCAGAATCTGCTGAACGATGCGATCATGGGCATGACCAAACTTGGCGGTCCAATCAGCAGCACTCAGGCCGATCCGCTGAGCGTCGACGAAGGAGAGAAAGGTGAGAATGGCAGGCAGCTTGCGCGCGGTAATGACCGCGTTGCGGCAATCGAGGCAGGCCCAGAACGGTGTAGGGCATGGCGTGCCGGCGGATGCGAAGGGACTGGAATAGAAGTTGCCACAGCTTGCAAGCCAGACGTCTTGTTCGCCATTGAGCAGTGCGGTTGAAATGCCCCCATCATCGGGATCAGGGCTTGCCAACTCGCCGCGCAGCCGGTCCTCGTCTTGAGGAGGCAGGATCATTGGACCAGCGAGCACCTCTTCGAGGGCATCTGCCACGGTTTGCTCGTGCAGCGGTCTGAGGGAGGGAATATCGGCGTAGTGCCGTGCCGCGATATCGACGGTATGACCTACGGCGAAGCGGGCCATGTGGCCTTCGGTCTTGAGATACCACAAGGCCTTGTGCGTCTTGCGCAGATACGAAAGACACAGGTGGAGCGGTTTACCCTGATCATCGGTAATACAATGGCGCTGCGTCCAGGCACTGACCTTCAAGCGCAGTTGACGAATACCTGCGGTGATCTCGCCCGGCTGAAAATAGACCCAAAGGTTATCGCTGGAGTTATGGACCCTGGCCTTGGACGATAGGGCGATGATGCGTCGGATCAGACCGCCAGCGGTGGATGAGCCGCGATCACGCACCCGGATTGTCTTGTGCTCGGCACCGTGTGCCCGCAGCTTGGTGTAGGCGATATCGACGGTACCCCCTGCGGCATTGCGCAGACAATCGAGGGTGAGCGACTTGCAGCACTCCAGCTCAAGCCCTGTCTCGATTAAGAGCAGAACAAGAAGCGGGACGATATCGTCGGCAGTAAGATAGTGGGCTGCGTGGAGGCTCAGGTTAAGCCTGTCACTGGTGAGATCGCGCTTTTTGCGCAGCTTGTACAGGCTCTGAAACGTGGGATCACGGTAGCCCAGAACACCGTATGTCTCGATGGCAGCATGGGCTTTGCAATATGCGCCATCGATCTGCGGCACCTCATCGAACTGCGGCCCCGACCGCAAGCGCGCCTCGATCGCAGCGATATCCGCGCGTGCCGCATCGCGCAGCTGGCGGGCTACATACGGACTGTAGGCATCGCGTGGACGGGAACGAACGTGTGCGTGTGAGCTGACGTAGCGCAGTCGTTCCCGCAAGCCGCAATCGACAAGCTCGGGGCTGTCGTCCGCGATGCGACGAAGGACGGAAACGACCTTGGCGACATAGGTTGGTCCATGCACGCAAGACTTGCCCTGCGCGCTGAGCCATGTCTCAAATCCATCAATGTGATGGGCACGAAGGTCAGCAGGGCCGTTGATCCCGTCGCCTGTCCCGGCCAGGTAGGAAAAGAAGCTTGGCAGCTGGTTGGCGTATGTCTTGAGCGACGAACGTACCATGATGGGGCCGCGCGGAGCAGCCAGCATGAACAGGCTCCGGGCAAATGCGAGCGCCAGGCCGCGTGGCCGCAAGCCCGTGAAATCGACGAGCAGCTCGCCGCCATATAAGGGATGAATCATGAAGCGCAGCGTGCTGATCTGCGACCATGGATCGGCTTGGGGCGCAGCCGTATCTGCCGCGAAGCTGACCTTGCGTCCTTTGCGTGGAGCAGCGGTCATGATCGAAGATAGCCTGGTACGAGTGCCAGCAGTTCTTCGACTGCCGCATCAACGGTATCGGCACGCGTGGCGAGGTGATCGAGATAAATAGAGGTCGTCGCGAGGCTCGAATGGCCAAGCAATCGCTGGACCTGTTGAAGCGGATCGCCGACCAGCTGGCGATAACCTTCCATGGCGCCCACTGGTGCCGCTGCGTCGGCGAGGCGGCGCTGGATCAGCATGGCAAGCATGTGGACTGCAAAGGAATGCCGGAGTTGATGGGGGCTAAGCCGGACCGGGATGCCGGCGTCCGTGCAGCGGCGGCTCGCCCGTGCGAAGATCGCTTCCCACGAGTTGGGCAACACAGGATGGCCCACCTCGGTCAGCCAGAGGACCGCGGCTTCGCGCGGCGTTCCATCGTCAGCGCAAATAACAAGCCTTGCGCGTTCATCCGGTGTGACGACCTCTATGTCCATCGTGCCACCGCCAACGAGATGCAATGCACGCTGCCCGAATGAGGGGCTGTGGATGAAGATCGGGCGGTCGATGGCTTCCCAGCCACGGCGCTGTGCGAACTTGGCGACGGCTGCGGCTCGCTCAACGGCGATGTAGGCGTCAAACACCGGCAACAAGCGGCGCGGCAGCAGCATGCTTCGCCCCCTGTCACCCTTGGTGAGTGCCGCCGGAAGCTCGACCCGCCGCTGACGTTCCGAGCGGGCGTCGCAAACCGGAATCTCAGCTGCGAGCAAGTGGGATGCCTCTTCCAGGCGCAGGCCGGTGGTGACCAGCAGATCGGCGAACAGCGCGTTGCGCGCGCCATTGCGGTCACGCGCTCCAGGACGCTCGGTCCCTTCAACGGTCAGGCCGCGCAAACCAACTTCCCGGAAGGCGCGGTAATCGGTGAGATCGATGAAACGGACGTCGGAACGACGGGCTGCGCGCTCATAGGCGTTATTGCGGCCCGTGACCGCCGCACGGCGCCCATCGTGCGATCGTCGCCAGACCTGACGATGCGTAAAAGGTGTACGCTCGATCAGCCCCTCCCGTTCGGCCCATCGATAAAGCTTGTCGAGCGAGGCAATCGCCCGGTTCCACGTCGATGCAGAAATCCGGAACTCAGCATCGCTGCGCCGCCGGGCACGATGATAGGCACCGACATCATCGGCATCGGCTTGCCAGACAGACTTGCCGCGGGCCGAAGCGAGAAAGCGAACCCAGACCAGAACATCATAACCATGGGCGCGCAACGAGTGTCGCGAACGCGAACCGTTCAGCGGCAAATCGAGGAAGTAGCGCTCAAGGTGGAGATCATAGATCGCACCATCACGCAGAATTACCGGGATGTAGGAGTCCAGGCCATCCGCCGTCCGGCGCTCCTGAATGACGATCGACGCACCTGAATTATCCACAGCTTGTCAGTCCCTCCCCCGGACCCCCTCCCGACTCCAGATCGCACACGTTGCGCGCCTGCGGGACGGTGGTCATCAGGCCGGATTACGCCAGCTTATGGATAGCGCTTCATCCGGCCTGATGCCCCCCTGCGTCGCGCCAAAGCATACCGTTCAATGGTGCGTCAGGCACGGTGCAGACTGTCCAGATAAGGCGACCAGTTCCTCCCGCGCATAATCCTTGCTGCCGAAGGCGTTCTTGAGGTCACGGCCCAGCCGCTTGGGGTGGCCGGTGGCGTGGGTCAGCTCGTGAAGACAGGTCCGATAATAATTGATCTGCTCGAAGAAGGCGGGCTGCGGCGGCACCTGCACGAAGTCGGGGTCCGGCGCGTAGAAGGCACGGTCGCCGCCGATGCGGAAATCCACGCCCGACGCGGCAATGACATCCTCGGCGACCGGCACGATCTCGCGGTCGGGCAGCGGCGCGGGATCGCTCGCGAGGCCAGCGCGCAGCCCTTCGCACTGCGCGACATTGAAGACGGTAAAGCGTTTGAGGAACGGCACGGCGCGCGCCTCGTCACCGTCGCGGCGGGCGCGTTCCTTCTCGGTTTCGGGGTGAAGCGGTCGGCATAGACGACAGTCACGCCGTGCTCGCCCTTCATCACGCAACCGCCCGCCTCCTGCGCCTGCCGGAAGGTAAGCCACGATTGTGTCGGGAAACCCTGTTCGATGACCGCGCCCCATAGGATCAGGACATTTACACCGGAGTAGTTGCGCCCTGTCAGGGCATTGCGCGGCAGGCCGGGGCCGGTGGTGTCGACGCGGCCCCACGGCTGAACCCAAGGCAGGCGGCCCGCCACCAGTTCGGTGATGATCCGGGCGGTCACCTCGTCATAAAGGTTAGCGCGATCCTGCGGCTTCTCTTCGCTACCCTTGCGGCGGGCGCTACGGCTGGGATGTTTCGGCACGGCTCGTCTCCATGCCACCCCAAAAAGGCACAAAGCCTCCCCGCGAAGGCGGGGGTGGGCGGCGAGACGCGACCAAGAGGCCCGGCTCGAGCGGGCGACGACACCGCCAGGGCGGAACGATAGTGGAGCACCCCGAAGGGGTTGGCGTCGGCCGCGACGGGCCTAGCCGGGAGCGCCGCCCACTCCCGCCGCAACGGGAGAGGCTACAAACCAACGCCGCCGCGCGGTCACGCGCGGCGACCGTCAGGTCGGGCGCAGCCCGGCCCCAAGCCAGCGATCGTTACCGGATGGCCGAGACCCGGCACGGGGCTCGGGGACGCACGCCGGCGCAGCGGCGGGCGGCGTAGAGCGCGATCGAGCCATCGGCGCAAGGCACATGCCCTAATGGTTCTCGGGCAGCTTCCGCTTACCAAACGCGACCAATGCGGCCGCCATGCCGTCGCCTACGATCCACTGCGCCCGCTCCAGATGCGAGCGCCAACAATTTTCCGCCTCGGGATTCGACGGATCGAGACCCATCAGGTCTGCGGCAGCGATCCGCCAGTCGATGCCTGCATCGTGCGCATCGATCAGGGCCGCATACAGCGCGAGATTGCGCTGATCGTAATCGACCACGGCCTCGCCCGCCGGCGCGAGTTCGTCCACCACAGCCATCTCGTCCTTTGCCCCCAAATGACGCCAATCCGGAGCCACTCTAACGAATAGGAACTATCGTTCCTAGAACTTTCGTTCCTGCTCCGTGATCCGTTTTTTCATGGATCTAAAGCATGTTCTTGCCACGAATCTGCGGCGGCTTCGGCACGACCGCGATTTGACGCAAGAAGATGTGGCCGAACTGACGGGGCTCAGCAGTCGCTATATCGGATCGATCGAGCGAGCCAGAGTGTCGGCGACCGTCACGACATTGGGCAAACTGGCGACAGCGCTCAAAGTCCACCCGACAAAGCTGATCGAGAGCTGATCCGGTCTTTCCCCAGCGTTCAGGATCGATCGCAGGCCCGATCGAGAAGTAATTTGTATCCGCCATCACTCATACGCCGGGCCAATGCAATCAGTCGCCGACATGCCGATTTCATCGCCTCGCTGGGATCGAGCCATTCCGCCCGGACGCGAGACTCGCCGAACAGGGTGATCGCGACATCCCGGATGCTGGCCCCATCGATCAGGGCGTCGAAAGTACGCAGCGCCGCGACCTGACGAAAATGCGCGCGACTGCGCCTTGGTGGGGTGCGGTCTGCGGGATCATGCGACAGTGCTTTCCGAAAGCAAGTGAGACGAGCCGCCGACATGGCTGCGGTATCGTCGATGGTCGCATCGACGAAGAGCCGCACCGGTCCCTGCAATATCGTCCCACTGCACACGTCGAACCGCAATTGACCCCGGCCCGGCCGAAGGAGGACATGCTCGGCGAACGAACCTTGGACGATCGTCAGGCGGTCGCCCCAGTCAGCCAGGTCGAGGGTTGTCCCGGCGGGTGTGGTGGCGGGAAGTGCTGCCACGGCTAGCACCGAAGGATCCACCGCTGCAGACCACAGCAAATGGTTGGCATCGATGTCGCGATCGGCCGTAGCCACATTGAGGCATCCCCAGCGCCGTTGCACGTCCGTCGTCGCAAGCGGGAACAGTTGGCAACCGAACGGACCGCCGCGCGGTGATGAAGGAACGAGCTGGCGGTAGCCAGCATCGCGGCGAAGCCATTCCCACGCCAGGTCGGCGGAGTCGGCACGATCAAGATAGGCGTAATCGAACCCTTCGCGGGAGCCCCGATGCCGGACATCCGGCATCGGGGTTCCCCGGCTCAGTTGCCCTCAGCCCAGTTCGCCGAGCTGAGAGCGCACGAATAGATCGGCCGCCTCGGTCTGGTCGGGTCGGAGGGCGTCGATCGCCGGCAGGAAGTCCGGCACCGTGTCGCCGAGCAGGATCGACGGACATTGGCCTTCGACATTTCCGAGGTTGGGGCGGTGCTGAACGTAACCCACCAAAGCGGCCAGCTCCGGCGAGAAATGCTTGGCGACCTGGGGCGGATAGACCAGCCATTGCAGCTCGAATGGCTTGAGCCAACCGAGGCAATAGCTGATCACGATGCCGCGACGCGGCGACGGGCTCACATTCCCGCCGCCGCCGTGCAGCGTCGATCCCAGAAAGATAAGGGCGTCACCCGGCAAAACCAGCGGAGAGACCGCATCCTCTTCGGGCAGGAGCTGAACATCCTGATCGAGATGGCTGCCGGTCCATAGGCGCGTGCCGCCGTTCTCGGGCCGGAACGGCGTCAGCGGCCACATGACGTTGACCAGATACTCCATGCCGCCCTTGGGACCGCCCCACATATCCTGATCGCGGTGGGGAAGCTGGGGAAGCGCGCCGGGATGGATCTCGATGGCCTGCGTAAGGTTGAGCGCGATCCGTTCGCACCACGGTAGCAGCATCTGCTCGACGATCCCCAGGACCAGCGGATGCATGACGAGATGTTGGACGCCCGCCGACCGCGACAGGAGCGAGCCAAAGCGGCGTGTGTTCGCCCCGTAAAAGACGCCTTCGCACAGCGGCGTCTGCGCGAAGCGCGGTTCGAGATCGGCCTCGATGCCAGCGATGATCGCGGGAGCGAGGGCTCGGCCGAGGACGCACCAGCCGTCGCGAGCGAGCGCGGCGCCGGGCCGTTCGATCGCCGCGGTCATGCCACCACCTGCTGGGTGGCCGGCGTATAAACGCCCGTCCATCGCAATCGGTCGGGTGTGTCGGCGCCAACACGCACCAGGAACGCGCCGATCTCGCCGCCGGTGATGCGGATGGCGGGGCCGAGCGGCTCGGCCTGCCAGCCCATGGCCAGCAACTCCTTGCGGAACGGTTCGGGGATCACGCCGGTCAGGCGGTCGATCCCGCGATCGATGGCGAAGTCAATCACGGCGGAGAAGAGCGCATTGCGCAGCTCACGACGCCGGGCGGACCCATGCCGCTGCGGCAGGCAGAGCCGCGTCGTTTCCCATGTCGTCGCGCCGACAGGCACACCGAAGGGGCAGAGATGCGGAAACAGCGTATCGAGCATGTGCGGCATCTCGCTGGGGAACAGCCGGAGCGAGGCCTCGTGTTCGCCGGTATCATCGACCGCGATCGCATAGATGGTGTGGGCGGTATCGAACTGGTCGATCTCATAGGCGCCGTCGATCACCGGCACGTCCCAGCCGAACAGGTCGACGAAGAGGCGCTTGCGGTCGGCGAACATGGATTGCAGCAGCCGCCGATTTTCCGGTGCCAGATGGTGGTCGATGATACGGATCATGTGGGGGTGCTCCCGTTCGTGTTGTGCGCACGAGGGAAGCAGCGGGGCAGCGGACGATATAGACCGAGTGATTACTCGGGTTGACGGCGCCGGAGTTCGTCGAGGCCGACCTCGCCCGCCAGCACGGCGGTGATGACCAGCTCGGTGCGATCATGCAGGCCGAACAGCCGGCGTGCCGCAGTCAGATAGCCGTCGACGGTGCGAGGCGTGAGCGCCAGTGCCCTGGCGATTTCCTTGTTGGAAAGGCCGCGGCCGGCGAGAACGACGCAATCACGTGGGCGCGGGTGCAGTCGCGGTGAACGCGGAATCGGTGTCGCAGCGCCGACCAGCCGCCGCGCGGCCTGAAAGGCGAAGACGCCGATCATTTGAGCGGCGCCAAGATAGATGCCGGAGCGGTCAGGCCGGTTCGTACCTGCAAATGTGCAGGATCCTATGGCATCCCCGAGATGCACAAACGGAACGGTGATCCCCTCGTTCAATCCCTCCCGAGCGCCGAAAGCTAGGCTCTCGCGGTCCCCGCGATCGAGCGTCAACATGTCGGGAAGGTCTGACCAGAGAAATGCGGTGACGGCGTGCAGACATGCGCGCACCACTGGATCGCGACGAAATAGACCTTGTTCGACCAGGCGATCGGTGACCGCGGCGGGATAATCCATCAGCCTAACGCGGCCAGCCTCGCTCTCTACCCTATTGTCATGGTGTGCTAGCGCGAAATGACGAAAGCCCATTTCGCGAGCGATGACCTCCATCATCGTCGCGAGTTCGTCTAGGGAGGCTGCCGATTTGAGCGCGCGAACAACGGCATCTGTCAGCGACAGGCATGTGACGCGCCGCCACCGCACGCGGTCGCTTAGCAGGAACCGAGGTTCTTCCGAGACGTGAAGCGGCGTTGCTAAGTCTCCTTCAACCGATGAAGGGGGAGTGATATCCTCTTAATTCTAAAGAAATGGCGAGAGTCTTAGTCTGAAGTGCGACGACCACAGACCCGGGCCGCCGCACTTCTTCCAATCCCCAACAGCTACCAGCGCTTTGTAAGTGAGAGCGTAAAGTTCCGACCGAAAATCGAACGTCCTACCGATGCATCAGCGACGGAGCCGGCCAATACTGCGGCTGACCGAGCGTTTCCTTCAGTCAAGCCTACGACATTGCCGACATTGCTAATCAAGCCACGTAGTTCGAAGCCATTTGCGGTAGCGATAGATGCGCCCAGATCGAAAGATGAGTAGGCCGGCAGACGACTAAGGTTAGAGGCGTCTTGAAAACGACGACCGATCGTAAAGAACGTGGAGAACACGCGAGCTTTCATTGAGCCGACCTCGAAGCTGTAAGCCGGCTCGACGCTGAGTTGGAACCTTGGCACGCGGGCAACATCGCCTCCCTTCGTGCTGCTAGCATCAAGTCCTGTCAATGTTTCGACGCGAGTATAAATTGGCCTTTGGATCTGACCATTTGCGACGATTTCGACACCATCGAAGGGGGTCGCCACGGCCTCCAGCTCCAAGCCGTAGGTTCGCGTATCGAAAATGATGTTCGAGTTGGTGATCAGTCCATTTGCGTCCGCGATCTGCGTGCCGCCATTCAGCACATTGAACTTTGACCAGAAAGCTGTTGCCGCCAAGCGTAAGCCCGGAAAGGCATATTTCACCCCGGCTTCGGCCTGCTTGATATCCGATACCGGAATTGGAGTGGTCGAATTGGGCAAAACCGACCCGCCCAGGATATTGTCAAAGCGCGGATAGCTGAAGGTACTCGTGTACCTCGCGAACACGTTGGCCCGAGGTGAAAAGACGTAGCCGGTCCCAACTGTCCAGCTTGTGCCCGATGGCTTCTCGGCGCGGGCGACTTCGCGCACGACACCCGTCACGGTACGGGCCGGGATCGGGCCATTGGGATTCGCTACAGCAGTTCCAAGTACGCCTTGCACACCGCTCTGGTCGCGTGTCACCCTACGGACGCCAGCGTCGATCGACCATGCGCTTGTAATTTGCCACGTATCGGCGACGTAAAAGGCAAACGAGTGTCCGCGAACGCGGCCGTTCTGGCTACCATTACCGTACGCGATGAAGCCGTTCTCCGTGACACTTCCGACGACCTGACCGCTTGAATTTAATGCCTGCACATCCAGCGCTAAGGGCCGGGTTTGAACGTTGGTCAAGATGGCGTTCAACAGCTGGGTCTGATCGAGACGATAGCTGCTGTAATACACGCCCGCCGTCAGAGTGTGCTTCCCGAGACCCGTCTCCAACGCCTTGGTGATGTGGAAGTCGTTTGCGTCGAAACGAAACTTGGTATTCACGCTTGCCCAAGTGTTCGGCATAACCAGATTTGCCGTGGTCGACGGATCATACACCGTATTCGTACCTGCTATCACGTAGCGCAGCGAGCTAACGGTGTTGCCGAAGGCACTCTGTGCCGCGCCCAGCCGAGTAGCAAGGTAGGCTGCAGCGCCAGTTGGCGCACCGTTGTACAAACCGTTCAAAAGCACCGTGCCATCGGTGTGGCGATATGTGTTATATAGGTGGAAACCACCGCCTAGATCGTAATCACCGCCAAGTGTTGCGGTGAATGTTTTGGGATGGATGCCATCCTGCAAATCCCGATTGACGGTCGTCGCTTGACCATTGGCGCCGATGGTACGGAGGGTGACCCGCCTGAACGCATTCGATGTTAGAGTCCCGTCGCGAGGATCTATGAGCCGTTCCAGCGATTCTCCATTCAGCGGACTCGTGATCGGCACCGCCGTGTAGAAAGCGCTTCGGTCGTTTAGATACTTGATGTCAGCCCAGATCCTTCCTCGATCGAGTTCGTAGTTGATCCCGGCCTTGATCTGGCCGCCGAGGTCGGCGTTCTTGAAACCCGTGTCGCGTAGACCGTCGTCTCGACGGTAAAAGCCGCTAATCGTAGCACTGAGCCGATCGGACAGTGGGCCAGAGACCGCGACATCGCCTCGAATGCGATTGCCTGTTCCGGTTTCGAGTCGAACAGCACCCTCGAAGTTCTTGGATCCATGCCCTGTGATGAAGTTCACCAGCCCGCCGGAGGCATTGTTCGAGTAAACTGGTGCCGTTCCGCCTCGCACGATTTCCGCGCGTTTGGTGTCGAGATCGACGCGATAAATCTCGTCAATATTGAAGTACCGTTCGAAGTTCGACTCAAACAGCGGCATGCCGTCTTGGTTGAGGTCGATCAGGCGCCATCCGCTCCATGGCAGGCCGCGAATGACGATATTTTCGCCACCACCTTCGCCACCCGACGCCTCTATGGTAATACCGGGAATGCTTCCGAGCAAATCGGCGACGCTATGCGGCGCCGTGTCCTCGATGCGTTGCTGATCAACCGTCGAAACGGAATAGGGAGCATCGAATTTCGTCTGCCGAGACGACGTGCCGGTCACTACGATTTCATCTGCACGCGGGGTGCTCGCGTCATCGGTTGCTTGCTGGTCCGCGCCGGGTGCGCTGCTTTTGGACGAACTTTGTGCCCAAGCGGGCGAAATCGATAGCGCCAGTGCCGATGTTCCGATCACCAGCAGCCGCGTGCGCCTGTTTGTTTCTCTTGTCATATCCGCTCCCTGAAGACAGTCACCGTCGGCGGGTCGCCTCGTGGCGCCCATTGATTGATGCATGGGGAGCGAAAAATCCGGACACGCGACCGACAATGAATTCGTCGCCATGCCCTATGGCCGCCACGATGATGTTTCTGGGCCACAGAGGAAATGAATTTCTTCTGCGGGCTACGTCCTCAAAACTTCAATCTTGGTACTTTATCAACGGCAGCTGCACTGGTGCCTCGTGCGGAATCGCTCGAATCTGGCTCAGGTTGAAGGTGCGATCAGTGGCAAGGTCTGGCTGTCGTTTATAAGTGCCACCTGCACGCTCTACATTGTGCTTTTGCGTGTTAGCGAGGCCGCGTCCGCGATTGCACGCACGTCGGCTACACCGTTTTTGACCAGCCAACTCCCACCAATGCAGGCGACATGAGGTTCGGCCAGCCAATCGCTGGCAGATGCTTGAGAGATGCCGCCAGTCGGACAGAAGAGCGCATTGCCGAAGGGGGCCGCAAGCGCCCGCAGCGCAGGGATTCCACCAGATGTTGCCGCAGGGAAAAATTTGTAATGGCGAAGGTCCATATCAAGCCCGCGCATCAGGTCTCCGGCGGAGGATATCCCAGGGAGGAAGGGTACTCTGTTGGAAAGGGCGGCGTGGGCTAAGCGATCTGTTAGGCCCGGCGATACGATGAAGCGCGCGCCGGCACTAAGCGCGGCGTCAAGGCCTTTAGGATTGAGCACAGTCCCGGCCCCGACGATTGCGCCTTCGACCTTCGCCATCTCGGCGATGGCTTCGATAGCACATGGCGTTCGCAATGTCACCTCGAGCACTCGCAGGCCGCCCGCGACGAGGGCTTCGGCAATCGGTATCGCCGTCGCTACATCGTCGACGATGAGCACCGGGATGACCGGCGACACGCGCATAATTTCATCGATAGTCATTATATGTGCGTCCTTGCGAAGGCTGCCGCGGCACCGAATAGCCCCGGCTCTGAGAGCGTGATCAGTTTGACGGGCATGTCGCGCAGCATCGTCTCGAAACGGCCTTTGGCTGCGAAGCGCTCGGCAAATCCGGAATGCGGAAGATGGTTGACGAGGCGTGCGCCCAGACCTCCTGCGATCACCACTGCCGAGGCGCCCTGTATGAGCGCGATGTCTCCGGCGACTGAGCCAAGCGTCATGCAAAAGCGGTCCAGCGCAGCAATTGCCAGCGGGTCGCTACCATCGAGTGCCGCGGTCCAGAGTGCCTTGTCGTCGGGCGCTTCGATGACGTGACCCTCGACGCGGGCGAGGGCTTCATAGAGAGCGCGAATGCCGGGTCCGGATACTATCCGCTCGACAGACACTCGGCGCGTTTGCTGTCGCATCGCTGCGAGTAGGCCATCCTCGAACCCGTCGAGTGGGGCAAAATCGCCGTGTCCGCCTTCGGTTTCGACCACCCGGTAGGCGGCGCCATCGCGCATCAACTGCGCAACGCCGAGGCCGGTGCCCGGCCCGATGATCGAGATTACGCCGTTGACCGGCGTCGCCCGCTTGGGACCGCATAGGTGAACGAAATCGTCAGGCTCGGCTTGCGCGACGGCATGCCCCACTGCCCCGAAGTCGTTCACGACAATGTAGTCGTCCACGTCGAGGCGTTCGGGGATCAGTGCTGGTCGCACGACCCAATGGCTATTCGTCAATTGGAGAACTTCGCCCGACACCGGGCCTGCGAACGCGATAGCCACGGCCCTCGGTAACGGGGTGGTATTGAGCGCTGCAAAGGCTTGCCAAGCAGTCTGGAAGCTCGCGTGCTCCGCGGTTTTCAAGGTAGTCGGCGCGCCGAGCGACTTGACACGACCATCTTCGACCATCGCGATGGCGAAGCGGGCATGGGTTCCGCCGATATCGACGGCTACGACGTCGCACTTTTGCGCATGTGCTGCCGTCACGATGGGACTGGCGCTCATAGATCTGCACCGGCCAGCATCGCCGAGGCACCCTGTTCTGCGTCGTTGGCACCGACCCGCATGAACCCGAACAGTTCCCGCCCTGTGCCGCTTCCGGCAATCGGCGGTGCGGCCGGGGCACGTCCCTCGAAGACGATCGGCGCCAGTCTCACTTCGAGACAGCCTGCGACTGCATCGAGCCGCACAACGTCGCCATCGCGCAAACGCGACAATGGTCCTCCGCCCATTGCTTCCGGGGTGACATGGATCGCTGCAGGAACCTTGCCGCTCGCTCCAGACATGCGTCCATCTGTGACGAGTGCGACCTTGAAGCCCTTGTCCTGCAACACGCCAAGCAAAGGTGTGAGCTTGTGAAGCTCAGGCATTCCATTTGCACGGGGCCCTTGGAACCGCACGACGACAACGACGTCCCGATCTAACTCGCCCACTTTAAAGGCGGCGGCCACTTGATCTTGATCTTCAAAAATTCGAACGGCCGCTTCGATCGTCCAGCGAGCGGGATCGACCGCGCTGGTCTTGAAGGTAGCCCGGCCCAGGTTCCCTGTGACGAGCCGCATCCCACCATCTGGCAGGAAGGGTGCGTCGTAAGACCGAAGCATTGTCTCGTCGAGCGAGTTGGCGGGCGCGTCGGCCCAAGCCAGAGCGTCGCCGTCGAGCATTGGCTCGCGTGCATATTCGGTCAAATCGCCGGTCGATACTGTCATCAGATCGCGGTGAAGCAGGCCGCCATCGAGCAGGGTCGAGATGGTGTAGGCCATGCCGCCCGCCGCCTGAAAATGGTTCACGTCGCCCGACCCGTTGGGATAAACCCGCGCGATCAGCGGCACCGCGGCCGACAGCCGATCGATATCGTCCCAGTCGATCAGGATGCCGGCGGCGCGGGCGATGGCGGGCAGGTGGATGACATGATTGGTCGAGCCGCCGGTGGCGAGCAGGCCGACCGCTGCGTTGACGATCGCCTTCTCGTCGACGCACTGGCCCAGCGGGCGATAGTCGCCGCCGTCCCAGCCGATCTCGGCCAGCCGGTGCACCGCCTTGCGGGTCAGCTCCTGCCGCAATTTCGTGCCCGGGTTGACGAAGGCGGCGCCGGGTATGTGGAGGCCCATCACCTCCATCATCATCTGGTTGGAATTGGCGGTGCCATAGAAGGTGCAGGTGCCCGCGCCATGATAGGAGGCGCTCTCGGCCTCCAGCAGCTCGGCACGGCCGACCTTGCCTTCGGCGTAGAGTTGGCGGACGCGCTGCTTCTCCTTGTTGGCGAGCCCCGAGGGCATCGGCCCGGCCGGCACCAGGATCGTCGGCAGATGGCCGAAGCGCAGCGCCCCGATCAGTAGGCCGGGCACGATCTTGTCGCAGATGCCGAGCAGCGCCGCGCCCTCGAACATGCCATGGCTGAGCGCGACCGCGGTCGACAGCGCGATAGTGTCGCGGCTGAACAGGCTCAGTTCCATGCCGCGCTGGCCTTGGGTGACGCCGTCGCACATCGCGGGGACGCCGCCCGCGACCTGCGCGGTGATCCCCGCCTCGCGCGCCCAGATCTTCATCTGGTCGGGATAGCGGCCATAGGGCTGATGCGCCGAGAGCATGTCGTTATAGGCCGTGACGATGCCGATGTTCATCGCCTTGCCGTCGCGGATCGCCGGCTTGTCCTCGCCACTGGCTGCAAATCCGTGTGCGAGATTGCCGCATGACAGGTTTGGGCGATCGACGCCGCTATCGCGCTCGCGCGCAATCAAATCGAGATAGCGGGTCCGCGAGGACCGAGAGCGTTCGATTACCCTGTCCGTGACGGCTGAAATGGTCGGTTGAAGTGTCATGCGATCTGATCCTCGGCCCAGTGCACCGTGACCATGCCTCGCGCTCGGCGAAGGAAAGCTCCGAGAGGGCTTGGTTCTGACGAAGTGAGCGCGCGCTCCAATGCAGCTCGTTTTGCTTTTCCCGCGCAGACGAGCAGAGTCCGGTTCGTTTGCGTAAGCGCGGTCAAATTCCAGCTGAGTCGGGGAACCGGCGCGTTGATCGGCACCGGGTCCGGCATCGTTTCTATGAGCTGACGAGGATCATCGCCGTCGAGGGTCGAACCGGGAAAGAGTGAAGCGATATGGCCGTCAGCACCCATACCCAGAATCACCAAATCGAATGGGAAGCGAATGGTGCTGGCTGCCCCCGCACGGTCGAGAGCGACAAAGTTGGCAGCAGATCCGCATCTGCCTTCGAAGATCCGCTGTAAGCTGCCGATGTTGGACAAAGGATGGTCGGCGGGCACCTGCCGCTCGTCGGTCGTTGTGATTGTGATCCGATTCCAAGGGAGATGATAGGACGCCAAGTCAGCGAGCATCGCGATTTGCGAGCGCCCACCGGGCAGCACCACCGTGCTCGCCCCCTCCATCGCGCACATAGCGATCCACGTCGCGGCTTCTTCGGCCACGATCCTTGCCGCGGCGGCGGGTGATGCGTGATTGACGATTTCGATCAGGCACTCAGTCATGCCAGCTCACCCCGTCTCGCTCGGTCAAAGCAATTGCGGCGGACGGTCCCCAGGTGCCAGCAGCATAGGGCTTGGGATCAGACGCCGATGCCTGCCAACCGAACCGGATGCGATCGATCCACTCCCACTGCGCCTCGACCTCGTCACGCCGAACGAAGAGCGTCGGGTTGCCTTCGATCAGATCAAGGAGAAGCCGCTCATAGGCGATGCGCCGCCGCTCACCGGAAAAGGCCGTGGTCAGTGAAAGGTCTAGCGGCACTTCACGAAGCTGAATCCCATCTCTATCGAGGCCGGGCTGCTTGGCCATCATCAGTAGGCTGATGCTTTCTTCGGGTTGTAGACGGATGATGAGCCGGTTTGGCTTGAGAGCGGTGCCCCGTGTTTCAAAGATCGAATGGGGTACCCCGCGAAACTGTACGACGATCTTCGATTGCCGGATCGGAAGCCGCTTTCCCGTCCGCAGATAGAACGGGACGTTCTTCCAGCGCCAATTGTCGATGTGGGCTTTAATTGCGACGAAAGTCTCGGTGTCGGAGCCGCATCCAAGCTCGTCGCAATAGGAGGGCACCACCGCGCCTGCGATAGCACCAGATCGATATTGACCGGCGACGGTGTGGCTCTTGACATCTTCCGCCGTGATACGTCGGAGTGCCCGCAACACCTTCACTTTCTCATCCCGGATAGCTTGGGCATTGTAACTGGACGGTGGCTCCATCGCGACGAACGCGAGGAGTTGGAGCATGTGGTTCTGAACCATGTCGCGAAGTGCGCCGGCGCCGTCGTAGAAGCCGACACGCCCCTCTAGGCCGACAGTTTCCGCGACCGATATCTGGACATGCTCGATGCCCTGCGCATTCCACATCGGCTCCAGAAGCGTATTGCCGAAACGCAGCGCGAGGAGATTCTGGACAGTCTCCTTTCCGAGATAATGGTCAAGGCGAAACGTCTGCTCCTCGGAGAAGAACTCGGCGACCGCATCGTTGATCTGCGTTGAGCTGACGAGGTCCTTGCCTAACGGCTTCTCCAGAGCGATCCGCGCACCATCGACAGTTAGGCCGGCGCCCGCCAATCCTTCTATCGTTGGTCTGAAGAGCGATGGTGCTGTTGACAGGAAGATCGAGAGACCTCTTCGATCCGGCCCGATCCTATCGGCAAGCCTGGCAAACCCAGACTCTTCTCGCGCGTCAACATCGACATACTCCAGCCTTCCCGAGAATCGCTGGAGAGTCGCCGGGTCGAGGCGAGTGCTTTCGACCGTTCGTTCAAGCGCGTCGGAGGTCAGCGCACGAAATTCCTCGTCATTCATCGAACTGAGCGCCGTTCCGATGATCCGCATATCAGGTGGCAACAGACCGTCGGCCTCAAGGCCGAACAGCGATGGTAACAACATACGCTGTGACAGGTCTCCGGTTGCTCCGAAGAGCAATAGCGTAGGCATCAGATCTTCCTTTTATCGCTTACGCCGGCGGCCTGCGCCGTGCTCCGCGCGCGCGAGATTTTGTGCTGCTCAGAAATTCGGCTTCCGGGAAATCAATCCGAAAGCGACGATGACGGCGTAACAGATGGCCGGAATCAGCAGCGATGCGCGCAAGCCGGAAATGTCGGCCATCTGCCCGGTAAGGGGCGGAATAATCGCGCCGCCTACGATCGCCATGCAAATGACCCCGGAACCTTCGGCGGCACGCTTGCCCAAACCAGCGCTCGCCAGCGTGAATATCGTCGGGAACATGATCGAGTTCATCAGGCCGATCGCCAGCAATGCCCATCCGGAGATGGTACCGACGGTGTTGGCCGAGATGAGGATAAGAAGGATCGCGGCGGTGGCGACACTCGCCAGCACCTTGCCCGGGTTGATGACGCGCAGAATGCCTGCGCCCACAAAACGGCCCACCATGGCGCCACCCCAGTAAAAAGCGACATGCTGTCCGGCCGCTTCCTGGCCGAGATCGAGAGTGTCCGTTTGCGTAAGGTAGCTGACGATCAGCGAACCGATCGCGACTTCGGCACCCACGTAAAGAAAGATGCACAGAGCGCCGAAAGAGAAGCGCCGCTGGCGGAGCAGATTAAAAGCGCGCAATATCGGGGTGTCGTCCGTGACCGTATTCGCGAGCCGTCCGCGTCGAAGCCAGACCACTCCGGCAACGATCATGAGAGCCGCAGCCAAACCGAGATAGGTTTTCACCACCACCTGAGATTCGGCAGCGCGATATGCGTCAAGCGCGGCCCCCGACAGCGTCGCTACGTTCACTTCGTTCAGCGAGCCGAGGATGAGTATCGAACCCACGATCGGGAAAATGGTCGTGCCGAGCGAATTGAACGCCTGAGCGAAGGTCAGGCGACTGCTGGCCGTGCGTGCCGGGCCGAGAAGCGAAATGAGCGGGTTGGCCACGACCTGAACTGTGGTGATCCCGGCTGCTAATACGAAGAGTGCAAACAGAAATACGTCGAAAGTGGCGGACGCAGCTGCCGGGATGAACAGCAGACAGCCCGCCGTCATTGTCAAAAGGCCGATCGATGCGGTCGTCATATAGCCAAAGCGCCGCACGATTGCCGCTGCCGGCACCGAGATCAGGAAGTAGGCTGCGAAAAAGGCCGATTGCACAAGCATGGCTTGAGCGTAGCTGAGCGTGAACAAGTCCTTCAGCTTCGGAATGATGACGTCGTTCAGACTGGTGATGCCACCGAACACCAGAAAGAGAGCAAAGACGAAGATGCGGAGATCCGGAGCATCGACACCGTTGTCGGGCGATCCGTCTGCGGCCACGGGATCCGTCGATGTAATGGCTTCGACGTTCAACTGCATAGCTCTCTCCTCTCGCAGGACGTCAGGGGCCGACTGGCTCCGGCTGGTGTCGCGGCGTGAATATTGACGGAATGATCTGTTCGTTCGGACCGCAGGCTAGTGCATTCGCACTGCTTCGCCGTTTCAGCAGGTCGAGCTCGCGAAGAGCGGCCCGCATGTCTGCCTGAAAGCGGGGGTTGCGCTGCATCACTGTCAGTGTGACCGACGCGGATAGACGTCCCGCTTCGACCGCACTCGCATTGTGAACGCCGCACACAACACGGCTCTCACCATAGGCGCGACCGCGTGCGAGAATTGGAACCGCACGCTCCGGCAGCAATTGTGCAAGCAATGTAGCCCACGTCCATCCGCGCGTCGTGTGACCCGAGGGATAGTCGTAGCTGTTCGTAACCTCGGCGGCTGGCTGACAGATTGGTCCAGCGTCGATCTTAAAGGGTCTGGCGCGCTGAAAGCGGTTCTTGGCCTCATTGTTGACCCGCGCCGTGTCAGCGGCGGCGGCAACCAGGAGGGCGGTGAGCCGTGGTGCCTTCTCGGGTGTCAGACTCAACCCGGCAGCACAGCTGAAGTCTCGCAGGAGGTCACCCGGCTTTTCGCTCACATCTCGAGTTGCCAAGCGCCAGCGATCGCTATTTTGGAGGGCTCTGGTCTTCAGGAAGATGGCGCGATCGGCCTCGTAACGCGGGTCGCCAACCACAGGAGCTGGCGGTATGACATCGATGATGCTGAACGGCGTCGCCGGTAAGTACGTGGCGGCCGATTTCGGCTCGCGAGCGCCCGACGCTGTATAGATCGCTAGGCTAGCGATACATACGATTGCCGACCGCAAAGCCCATTTTGCCATCGAAGAGTGGCAACCGGGGCGGCCCACAGTTGGCGGCGAATGATCGAGGGATGCCATGTGCCTATCCCAGATAGATGATGCGGTGAAAGGCGAACATGTCGTCGAAGGAGCAGAATTCCGGTGCTCCCAGCGTGATCACCGGCGACTTCGATGCGAGTTGCTGGGCCCAGCGGTTGAAAGTCCTCGCAAATGTGATCTGCTCAGCCGCGGTCAGCCAGGCGACGAAGTAGCCCAGAGAGATGTGGAAGCGGTAAGTGTCTGGCGTCGGGATTGGGACTTTGGTCACATCTGCGATCGCGCGGCGGAGGTCTGCGAGCTTGCCACGTTCTGCCTCATCGACTGGAAGTAGCCGTAGCGTGAGGGGAGCCCCGTTCGTCGGGTCTTGGGAGGGATCGACTTTCATCCTTATGGGCAGGCTACATCCAAGGCGAGCCGCCTTGAGCCGTTCCGCAAGGATTTCGGTGCACCGCTCGATCGGCATGTCGATCGGAAGATCGGCTGGCCAGGATTTGCGCTCGCGGGGCTTGTCATTCGCTCCACCGAATATCGTCATATGGTAGCTCGACGGCGGAAGTAGCGTGATCTTGCGAACGAACGGATGTGCCGGAGCCTCCCGATAGATGTCCAAAAGCGCGTTGAAGCAGCCGGAGTGCTCCCCTTGCTGGGGAACATGGCAAATGACAGTGTTGCCCGGAAATGGGTGGACGCGGCCGTCAGCATAGAATTTCGACCCGACGTCTGGGGGAAATTTCGAACGAACCTGTCTCGCGGAGACGGGCGCGCCTACAACCGCCGTGGCTCCCGCAGCCATGAGTCCGAGAAAATTGCGACGGTCGGTTGAATGCATCTTCATCTGTGCGGTTTCTTCGCTGTTGTCTGTCTGGCTGGGGAGCATGATGCGCGTTCCCAGCGAGAACCGAAAATTGAACTTTGACCAACGGAAATCGCCTGCATCTGATCGTCTGTAATTCGGTAGATGCGTTGACAGTCTCGTTTCCGGGCACGGCAGACAAATTTTCTCGAAGGCTGGCTGCCGTGGCATGAAACCGTCACATTCAAGCATCGGCCCGAAGACCAAACTTGCAGTGTCGGTCCATCGAATCTGAGGGCAGTATGTGCCGGTAACCCGAGGGTTTGACTCCCCCGTCAGGGGGGAGTGTTTATTCGAAGCCTGAGCCCGGCGACCCACCCCCACCTAGCCCTAGTATGCAAGGTGGAAGTTCGCGCCGACATAACGACGATCATCCCGCGGAACGAAGCGGACTACGCCTTGGCCGAACGTGCCCAAGTTGGTGGAATAGGACTTGTCTGTGATGTTCTTCACGACAAAGTTGAACTCCCAATGATCGCCGCCCAGCAGACCGAGTGAAGCGTTCCAGATTCCAAACGCGCTCTGCACAGTCGTTGGCGTCTGGTTGATGCTGTACTGGACCTCGCTTTGCGCATTTGCGTCGGTGGTCAGGCGGATCGAAAGGTCGCCGCTCAGCGGAATTTCGTAACTCGCGCGGACGTTGCCCTTCCATTTCGGCGCATAGGGCAGCGGCTGACCATTGATCTGGCACGACGCGGCTGCACCCACAGGGCAGGTGAAATTGTCGACGCGGGCGTTAGTGTAGGCGCCACCGGCGGACAGCGTGAAAGCTCGCGACGGCTGAAGGGCCACATCGACTTCGACACCTCGCGTCGAGACCCTACCAGCATTGATCAGGCGCGTGACCGGCGATCCGTTGAACGTGTCGAAGAAATTGACCTGATAGTTTTTGAACTTGTCCAGGAAAGCTGCGATGTTGAAACGGAGCATATCGTTGAAGAAGCGCGACTTCAGGCCGACTTCAAATGAATTGGATGTCTCCGGGCTCAGTGCCGACGTGTCCTGGGGCAACATGCTGAAGGCGACGTTGTAGGCGGGGCCTTTGTAGCCGCGACCATAGGTGAAATAGGCCATCGCCTTAGGCGTAAGGTCGTACTGCACGCCCGCACGACCCGAGAATCCGGTGTTGCTCGTATTTCCACCCGCCGTAAACGCAGTCTGGATGCCGGTGACCGGTGTGGGCGAGGTCGAGGTTCGGGCAAAGGAGTAAGTTAGCTCATCCCGCGTAACCCGCCCGCCAAGCGTTCCGCGAAACCGTTCGGTAAAGTGCAGATTCGCTTCGCCGAAGCCAGCATAGCTCTTGTTGGAAACACTATAGTTGGCGACACCAACAAAGCTCGCGCCGGTGCCTAGCGTGGTCGTCCGCTGATAGCGTTCCGTATCGTCTCCCTGAAAGTAGAAGAGACCCACCTGATAGTCGATGAACTGGCCCTTCGGAGATGCGAGCCTCAACTCCTGAGAATACTGATCGAAGTGCAGATTGCCGATGTCGTGTTGCTGGGCAAAGGCGGTCGTCGCACGCGGCAGACGATCCTGATCCTGCGCTTGGTCATTCTTCCACCCTCTCCATGCGGTGATGGAGGTGAGCGTGTAGTCTCCAATGTTCCAATCGATCTGGGCAGACAGGCCGTAATTTTTGTCCTCGGCGTTGGTGAAGTAATTGGAGTTAATTGAACGGTTTTCCGCGCTTGGTACAACCGGCGCAACCGCCGTCGCGAACGCAGGGAAACTGGTCACGGCGTTCGTCGGATATGCGATCAGTGTCGTCGATGAGACAACGCCCTGGGGCGTGGTGTTCCGTGCATCGGCATAATCGCCGATGAGCGTTATGGTGAGGTCTTCGGTAGGTTTGAACTGGAGCTTGCCCCTCACACCGGCGTTGCGGAAGCCGTTGACCGTGCTGTTGTCGAACACGTTCGTCACATTGCCATCGTAGTGAGAATAGGCGCCGGTAAGGCTGAATGCGACCTTTTCGCCCAGCGGACCGGAAACACCCGCGCGAGCCCTCCACTCGTCGCCGCCCGTGTAATATCCAAGGTCGAAAAACCCGTGGAATTCATCGCCGGGCGCGCGCGTGACAATGTTTACCGCACCGACCGAAGCGTTCTTTCCGAAGAGGGTTCCCTGCGGGCCGCGCAGGACTTCGATATGATCGATATCCATCAGGTCCATGCTGGCCTGACCTTGACGCGCGAGAACCACGCCGTCGATCACGGTTGAAACCGTGGGCTCAACGCCGGGCGAGGTCGATACCGTACCAAGACCTCGGATGAAGAGCGCCTGATCCTTGGCCGATGCCGTGTTACGGAAATTCAGAGATGGGACGATCGTCGAAATCCCCTGCAGGCCGGCGCGATTTTCGGAACGCAAGATGTCCCCACCAACGACCGAGATTGCGATCGGGACCTTCTGGAGAGGCTCCGCGCGACGCGTAGCCGTGACGACGATGTCGCTTGTTTCGGTCGCGCCTTCGGCGACAGGCGGTGCAGCGGCCTGGGCATGAGCTTGCGAGCCGAACGCCATAGCGATCATCGCTGCAGTGCAGGCTGTGCTCGTCAAACGCACGAAGTTTGAGCGATTTCCAGACATTTGATCCTCCTTTAGCACGGTATGGATGCGTCGAAATCACTCGCCGCAAGTCCGCTTGGCAGCCTCTATGCCACCAATGCGGCACAAATACACTCATAAAGTGTAAGTCTTATGACATTATTTTTGTGAAGGCGCTGTTGTTTCCACGCGCGACAGGTGCAATCACCTAGGGTGACAGGAGAATTGCTGGCAAAATGTCCGAGAACGATCCCTCTTTTGCGAAGCTGATGAACAGCGAGCGAGCTGTGCTTGACGCGCTATTCCGCGCTGGCAGCACCACGCAGGGCGACTTGGTCAATGCATTCGATCTGACTCAGCAGTCAATCTCACGCATCGTGGGTGGATTAACGGACCGGCAGATGGTCGCTGCCGGCGAAAAGGTGAGCGGCGCAAAGGGATATCGAACCTCGGCGCTCAAGCTCGTCGGAGACTTCGCCCATTCAATTGGCGTGTCGATCACCGCTGGAACGGCATCGCTCGTGGTGATGAACTTTGCCGGTGAGGTGGTAGCCCGGCGCAAGGCTCATCCCCGTACCATGGGCGTGGAAAATGTTGCCGAGTGGATCGAGGGTGAGATGCGAGGCGACCTCGGGGAAGACGTTCGGCGCGGTGGCTTTGTCGGCCTTGGTATCAGCATCGCTGGCTCGTTCATCGATGCGCGATCTTTCAACACGCCGAGCTATCTTGAAGAGTGGGCCGGAATTGACGTGGAGAACATCCTTCGGACAAGGCTCGCCTGCTCCGTATTTGCGGAGAACGACGGTAACGCCGCAACGCTTGCCGAAGGCATGCTGGGCGTTGGTCGCTGGGCGCCGAGCTTTGCGTATCTTTACCTCAGTTCCGGCGTCGGCGGTGGTCTCATGCTGAACGGCGACCTGTGGCGCGGGCGCTATGGCAACGCCGGCGAATTCGCAGGTGGCTTGCCCCCCAATATTTACCCGTTCCCGAATCTGGAGCTTCTACGTGTGTTAGCTGCCCGTGACGGAATCAGCTTCGAGACTGTTGACGAGCTCGTGTCCAATTACGATCCGTCTTGGCAGGCGATCGATGAGTGGATCTCTCGTGTGCATGATTCTGTTTCCATCATCATCTCGAACGCAACGGCCATCCTAGACCTCGACGCCATCGTTCTGGGAGGCCTCATTCCCACCGATTTGGCCCAGCGCTTGGCGGCCAAGGTTGAAATGTTTGACCAGCGGCGTCGCTCGGTCGCCCGTCCGATCGCAAGGCTAGTGCCAGCGGAAGTGCTATCGGACGCGGCGGCCATTGGTGCAGCGATGCTACCGCTACGCGCGACCTTTTTTACGCCGCAGGGCGCGCGTACTCCCATCGCCGCCGCCAGAGGAGCAGGAGCAGAACAGTAAGCACCCCGGCGATCATCGCCGGTAGCGTCATTCCGAACAGCAGGCGGCTGCTTGTCACCTCGCGGAACGAGGTATCCTCAAGGAGCAAGCCGATTCCTGCCGCGCTAATCGCTAGCGAGAGTTTCGCGGAGGCTGTGAACAGGCCGTAGGCCACGCCCTCATTTCCGGCACCGGTGTCGGCGATGACGTCGCCATATGCCGACCATAGGGCCGTCCCAACACCGCCGCTGCTGACGCCAAATAATAAGGCGGTGGGCAGGATGGACCATGCGGCGCCCGTGCCCGCCGCTGCGAAGAGGGCAGCGGTCGCAGAAATGCTGAGGCAAGTGACCATGATCTTCATGGTACCGGATCGATCTTTCAGAGCGCGAAGCCAAAATGGCTGCCCCAGCACCATGCCGACCGAGATGAGTGAGATCGTGATCGTGCCAAGAACCGGATCGAGAAGATGCGATGCGGCGTAGTAAGGAAGGAGCTTGGTGAACACCGGGCTCGCGAAGGATGTGATGAACATTGCCGCGATCAGCAGCCAGGCCATCGAGTCGATTTTTCGGCCGAGGGACATGACTGAAGTTTCGGCTGGGACAGGCAAGGCCGGGTCACGGCCGTCATCCCGGACCGTGAAATAAAGCATCGCACAGGCACCGACGGTGATGATCGCCATGAAAATGCCAAGCCCGAGCAGCAGCGGCGCGCGCATCGTCTCGATCGAATAGACAAGAGAGGCCACCGTGCCGGCAACCGTGAGGGCAGCAAGACCGCTCCCGGCGAGCCGTGCAGCAGCGAGATAGGCTCTGTCTGAGACCGTGCCGACCACTGAACTCAGCATGGAATTCTGTGGAATATCGATGAAGGCATAAGCGATCCTGAACAGCAAGATCGCGATTGCAGACAAAGTCAAAGGAGCTTCGGGTCTCATTGCTGGGACTGCAAATAGGAACATGAGGGCTGCCGATGTGGCTAGCGCCCCCATGAACTGTAGGTGGGCGGCTGATACGGCGCTCGAGAGGCGGCGTTTAAGGAGCACACCCACCACTACGTCCAGTAGGGCACTCAGCAGAAAGCTTCCGCACAGCACCCAACCCACCGAGGAGGGGCCGAGCTGGGCAACTTCGGTCAGCAAAAACGCAAACAGAGACTCGCTACCATACCAGAAGATGCTCTTGCCGAAGTGAGCAGACGCATAAGCGAGCGCTACCGAGCGAAGCGTCTGCCCGTCGGAATGGGGAACTTCCTTGTTGGACACGGCGTCCATAACTCTTCCGTAAGGGCTTCCTGGCGATTCTCCTGATCGATAACCCTAGCGCTCAATCTTCATTCGGGTAAAGCCCAGCAGCTTCGGAAGCCGGCAGCGATCCTTTGATGGCCCTCAACGTTGCAACCGCGCTAAACTCATTTCGATCGGTATGGACCGAACCTTTTCAGGACGTTGCGCCGGCTCGTCTCATCATTGAGAACAAAGACCTCGTAGCGTTCACCGCCTGGAGCGACACGGATGACGACGTGACCGTTGTAGCTCTTGTAAATGCTGTCCATGATTGGGCCGATTGCAAATCGGGTTTCGGGTGCCATACCGGTGGCAAAAACGTCCCTGGGTCCTGAGTACAGCCCCTTCGAGGCCATCCTGTTAACTACTTCTTCGCCCGGCTGAGGTGACAGCCAATTCTCTTGGATCAGAACACGCGGAGCTAGGTTTCGCAGAATATTTTCATTTACGGTGTCACGATTGCCATGATGATCGAGCAACATGACGTCTACCGGTCCCACCACGGCTGAAACAGGGGTTTCTATATCCCGCCACCATGGCTGATTGTAACTTGGAACTCCTGGAATGTCACCACCCGTGTAATACTTGAAGCGTCCATAGGAAAACGTTAGCACGTTACTAAACGGATTTTCATCGAATTTGCAGTCTTTTACTGCACCTTCTGGAATGTAATGCTGTGTTTCATCACGAGCACCAGTCCAGATGATTCCGTTCGAAGAGATGTTGCGGATATGAAAGCTTGGAAATGCCGACGGCTGGGATACTTTAACCTGATCTAGGGCGCCAGGCGTGAGACCGACGACCGCTTGCCCATGCCGCAAACGATAATCAACGAAGCTGAGGTAATTGGCGAGCGAAATCCCATTGTTGCCCGACAGTTCGCCCGCGCACCGACGAAGATCGACGGGATAATCATAGTTGGGCGCGGCACGGTCTATCAGGGTGCTGATGGGGATCAGGTCTCCCACCTCAGTTATGCCGGCAAGGCGGTAAGCGCCGGTCTTCGACAGCGGTTTGTCGGCGGTGATCGTACCCATGTGGTCGGTGTGAAAATGGGTAATGAGCGCGTAATCGAGCTTCACAGGACGCCCCGCCGGGGCGAACTGCTTGATATAGTCGGCTATCCAGTAACCGGCCGAATGCTGACCGTCGGGCTTTGGCGGAAACGCCTTCAGGGGCTGTACCATTTCGACAAATGATGGGTCAGCTTCGCCTGCATCAATCAGCATCGTCGACCCGTCGGGAAACACAAAATAGGTGGCGTTGCCACGACCTGTGCTGATGTGATGGATATCGAAATAACCCTTGGTCCAGGCCGGAAGTTGATCTTCGGACGGTGTCGCCATGACCGGCGCGGAAGCAGATGCCGCGAGCACGACCGCGATGGCCAGCAGTGCGCGCTCTCTCCGCGTGCGCCAGCGACTGAGTCCGCTCGTTGCGCGCTCAAGAAAGGTGGTTCTCAACCCGGCGCGCTCCGACATGTCTCTACTCCGAACAATTGATTTCATGAGATCACTTCGCTGGGCATGACGCGACGATCGATCTCTCGATCCCCGGTCGATCGAGGAGCGCTCGTGTCACACCGTTCGTCCAGCCGAAGCCGTCCTGAACGGGGTACTCCCCGCCACCGCCTGCCAGTCCGCTCTCGATGTCGTATTTCTCGACCATGCGACCTGTGCAGTCGTAGAAGCCGGAAACGGTCCGTACCCACCGGCTTGCGAGCTGGTCAGCGAGCGCCGTGTGGTTGTAACGATCGAGACCCTGGACGGCGATCCATTGCAATGGCGCCCAGCCGTTGGGTTCGTCCCATTGCTCGCTGGTCCCGACCGTCGTCGTGCGCAGGCCACCTGGCGCGAGGAGTCTCGCTTCGGTCAGCTTCGCCGTTTCGTTGGCCTGAAGGGTCGTCGCTAAACCAACAAACAGCGGGTACAAGGCCGCCGAACTGACCGAAGCCGTCAATCTACCCGCAGACCTATCCCAATCGCCGAAGCGCTTCTCGGTCGCGTTCCATAAATACTTGTCGATTGCGGTGCGGCGGGCATCGGCAAGGCGCCTAAACTTCGCTGCACAGGTTGAGTCTTCCGCCGAGGCGCAACGACGCGCGATCGAGCGCTCGAGATTGAACAAGAGGCTGTTGAGGTCGATCGGGACGATCTCGGTCGTGTGGATCGTCGAGAGACGTTTGCTGTCGCGTAACCAGCGCGAGCTGAAATCCCATCCGCTCTCGGCACCCGCGCGGAGATCTCGATAGACCATGGCTGCGGGTCGCGGTGCAGCCTCGGCAGCAGTCGCGACGTCGATCGTATAACTCTCGTCGCGGGGCGTGTCGCGCGCATCCCAGTAGCGATTGAGCAGGCTGCCGTCGGGCATTCGCACGACGTGCTGGCAGGTTCCGTCCTTCCCCAGGCAATCGCTCCCCGCCATCCAATATGCGTGCTCGGTCTTGAGAACCTCTAGGCGCTGCGCGTTGATGACGGGATCGGTGTTGTCCGATAGATCCATCATGAAGGACAGAAATGGCGGCTGTGATCGCGTCAGATAGTAGCTTCGCGTGCCGTTAGGAACGTGCCCATATCGTTCTACGAGCGACATAAAGTTACCGAGCATCGCCTCGATCAGGGGCTTCTCGCCATCGGCCTTGAGACCGAGCATCGTGAAATAGCTGTCCCAATAATACATCTCGTTGAAGCGGCCGCCCGCCACGACAAATGTGTTGGGTAGTTGTAACGAGGAAGAGCCTGGCACGACCGCTAGCGGTGGCTTGGCGAGGATCGTCCACAGAGCCTTAATATGTTCGCGCAGTCTGGGCTTGGCGCCCACCTCGTTTTGCGATCGAAAGTGTCGGCCGACGAAGGCCATGAGCTGATCGCGCGTCTGCGGGCTCTCGGCGCGAAAAGCTGCCATGATCGTGTCGGGCGTCTCTCTCGGGATGAGGTCGACAAACGTCTTGTTGTCTGGAAAAACCTTGGCGCGCTGGACGGCGTCGTAAAGCGGGCCAAACGTGTCCGCGGGCGTCTTGGCCGAGCGGGAAACCTCTAATGCGCGCTCGGACGCCGATCGCGCAGATCCTTCGGAAGGCCTTCTGCGGATCGTGGCGTCGGATTGCGCGGGCGTCGATACCGCTATGGGCCGACTTCCTGCCGGCAACCTGCTCAAGATCGAGGAGCGAGGCGCAGCCATTGCCAGAGTGATGCCACTGACTGACGCCATGATTGCCAGGGCGCGACCAGAAGAAATCAGAATTGAAGAAGTGGATCGACGCACTTGGAGACTACCTAAGCAGGAAGGTATGGCCAGAGCCGAAGCTCGGGCCATCGCCAGTTTTAGAACTTCATCCGCAAGCTGGCCTGGTAGTTCGGCCCAAAAAGCGGGCGGCCCAGGAACACACCGCCACCGTCGACACCACTGCCGACGACGCGACTGTTCCCTTCAGTGATCCCCAACGTGTTCGTTACGTTGGTGCCCGTAAACGCCAGTGTCATTCCATTCTCGAATTCGAATGATGCGCCAATGTCGAGCGTCTCGTAGCCCGGAAGGGGTTGAAGGTTCTGGAGATCGGCGTAGCGCTTTGTCACAAAGGTTCCGGTGGCGTAAAGTGTCAGTCCGCCAATCGGTGTGTCGATTGTGTAGCTCGGCGTCACGCGGGCTTGAAAATCGGGCTGGCGCAGCACCTGATTGCCGGTGATGCCGGGGCCGCCTGCAGTATATTTGCCGTGCTGATACGCACCCGAAGCGGAGACCGAGAAGCCTTCGAACGGACGGATGACGCCATCGAACTCAAGACCATAAGTGTCTGAACTGGTAAGGTAGCGAAGCAGAGTGCCGTCGGCGAGAAGCTGCGACGACGGTTGGCCCTGGAACTTGTTGTAGAAGCCTGTGAGGTTCAGAGCAAACCAAGAGCCGCGTGATTTGATACCACCCTGGATCTGATCGACATTGGTAATCTGCGTCACACCGGCGCGCAAATCGTCGAACGTCGGCAAGGAGTAGCCCTTGTTATAGCCGATAAACGCGTTGAAATCAGGAGCGATTTCGTAGTTCGCGTCAACGTTGAACGCGCCGCGAGAGCCGCTGTAGTCCACAGGTCGCGTGCTCGGCAGGAGGACCGAAACGTTGTAGTCGTAAAGCGCGAGCGGATCGGTCGAGATCATTGTCTTGGTTGAGTTCTGGAAAGTCGCGTCGATAGTTTCCCACTCGTAGCGGCCACCGATATCGACCTTTAGACGATCGGTGATGTCCCACTGATCCGTCACGAAGACCGCAGTGTTGCGACCATTGTAGATGTTGTGCAGCGCGAGAGCCGTCGGTCCATAGACACCGCTTCCGTTGGTGACGCGAACACCGTTGTTCAGCACCAAATTGATGGGCTGGGCATTGTTCTGCACCGTCATCAGCTGCTGATGGCCGGTGTACCAGGTGTCGTCGGAACTATAGTCCGCGAAATAGGCACCAGCGGTCAGCCGGTTGCCCGAGAAGAGCTCCGTGGACAGGCGTGCCTCATCTTGAAACGATCGGATCTTCTTGTTGACGTAGAACACCCCGATACCGATCACGCGGGTGTTCAGGTCGGTGAGCGCTGCTCCCGAACTGATGAGTGTTGCGGTGCCAGCGGTTGCAGGGCGACCCGCCGCCGCGAGAGCTGCCGCGTTGCTGTTGGCCGTAGTGATCTGGCTGTTGATGAAGGAACCAAGGGTTACCGGAGTCGCGCCAGTAAATTGGGCTATTGTCGGTGCATTGCCAGCGGAATAGGCAAGCTTGTTCGAGAAGGAGAACGCACCGAATTGCTTGTCGAAATCGAGCCCGACAAGCTTCAGATCTATGCCGCGCCCGCGCGAAAGATCGACCGTTTTCGAAACGGGCGTGTTCGTCCCGTTCGAGGCGATATCGAACGTGACGATACGGTTCGCGTTACCTAAGAAAGTGTCTCGGGTCGGGTCGAAGCCAGGATAGGGTTGCAGCGAGATCTGGTCGCCGGTGCCCTCGCGGATGAGCGGGACCGCCGTGAAGAAGGCGTTCCGATCATATGTGTTCCTTGCGTAAAGCGTGAAGGATCCACCATCCTCAAACTCCTTCATCAGCGTTCCACTGATCTGATGACCGTCGTCTGCGGGGAATTGGGTGTTCCGGACGCCCTTCGCGTTACGATAAAAGCCGCCGACGCTTGCGTACCAGCCGTTTCCGACGTCTGCCCCATAGTAGCCGTCAATCCGATAAAATGACCCGGTGCCCACTGTCGCCATGAGCACGCCGCCCGGATCGGATTTTCCGTTCTTCTGGACGAAGTTCACAGTGGCACCGGGCTGGCCGTTGCCGAGGAGCACAGCTTGCCCGCCAATGGTCGTTTCGACCCGCTTGACCGTCTCGTCGAGACGGAACTGGGTGGAATTGTCCAGGAAGGAGAGACTGGATGCCGGGTAGATCGGAAGTGAATCGATTTGCATCGTAACGAACTTGGCGTCGCCACCGGTAGGAAATCCGCGCACCATGACGTTGGGGCCGGATACGCCGCTGGTGGTTTCTGCCCAGACGCCGGGCACGAGCTTAAGAACGTCTGCAGCACTGATCGGAGCGGCCGTCCGGATCGCGTCGCTGGAAATCGAGGTCACCGCATATCCCGCCTCCAGCTTACGCTGGCCATTTGGGTCGGCCGATCCCACTACAACGATCTCGTTTTCGTCCGTAGTCCGGGCGGCGCTGGTCTGCGGTGCGGCCGAAGTCGCAGCGGCGGGCGCTACTGCCCCCGAGCTTGACTGGGCGTAAGCCACGGTCGGCAAGGCGACCGCTGCGGCGGTGGCGAGAAGGCAATTTCGAAAATCGAGGCGCATTTTGGTCCCCCCAGCAGGTTTGTGGGAGGACGCGCTTCCGTCTCCCAAATTGGACGCGGTTGATCCGCTTCCGCTGAGGAGATGCTTTTGGCTAAAAAATTCCGGCTATCGGCCTGCGAATTTTTCTGAGGAAGTTGGGTCCGCCGCGCAAAGCAAAGGCCCTACCTCACACCTGAGTGGCGCGCTTCGCCTCAAAATCGATAGCCGAAGGACACAGTCAAATTCCGGCCGAACAACGGGCGGGCGATGACAGGTCCCGACGTTAGAACGGCGCCTAGTACGCGAGTGTTTCCTTCGGTTAGGCCGAAGGTGTCGAGCAGATTCTGACCGATCAAATTAATGTAAACGCCGTTGTCGAGTCTGAAGTGAAGCCCCGCATCGACTGTCGCGTATGGCGGAAGCCGTTGAAGGTTCTCGACATCTGAATAGCGCACCCCCACATATGTGTAGGTTCCAGTGACTTTCAGGTCGGCGCTGCCAACTTTTGCTGTGTATGAGGGCGAGACGGCGAATTGTAGATTTGGTTGACGGACTATGCGGTGCCCCGCGTTACCGCCAAATCCCTTGTACCGACCATCTTCATATGTGCCGCGGAACTCGATCGACCATCCCTCGCTAGGTTGAACCTCAGTCTCGATTTCGATACCTGCCGCTCGCGCTCCCCCCGTAAGTACGATCGACCCGATCGTGCCGTCGGGCTGTGCGAGCAATCGCGTGAACTGGAGGCCCGAAAACAGATTAAGGAAGGTGTTGATCGAAGCCCGGACCGGCCCGTCGGCGTAGTCGACGCCTGCTTCGAATACGTTGGCTGACTGCGTTCGCTGATCTCCGATTCGCAGCTTGTCAAAGCTTTGCAGATTGGAGCCGCGATTCATGCGCGCGTGAAGCGTCAGACGGTCGGGGACAAGTCTTTGCACGATGCCAGCGGCCCAGGACACTCGGTAGGCATCATCGACGAGCGGTCTGGACGTCGTCAGCAGTCGGGCTCCGTTGTTATTGTAAATCGTCAGTGGATTGCCGTCGAAATCGTTGCCGGTTAGGACATTTTGCACGCCCCCCCGTAGGGACTGATGTTCAATCCGAATACCGGCGTCGATGGTGGTAGAGTCAGAGGCCGACCATTTGTCGCTCAGGAACAGCGCTACATTTGTGCTGTCGCTGCCGCCCACGACCTGGCCGGTGGTGGCGCTCACGAATCCATCTCGGCTGGCCTGCACCCCATTGTTCAATCGGAGGTCGATGCGTCGTGCATTCGGCTCTGCTAGAAGTAGCAGATTGTTCCCCAAGAGGCGTAGGTCTTCGGATTTCGATTTCGCGATGAAGAATCCCGCAGTGAGCTTGTGCTCCGTGCCAATCGTCCGGGTCACGCGAAACTCATCCGTGATCGAGGAGATTCTTTCGCTAATCGACCAAAGCCCTGCCGTAAGGACATAGCGATCTGGCGTGATTGGCAGCCCGTTGGACACGAGAGAACCTTGTCCCGACGACGCGAGACCCGCAGCGGCAACAATACGTGGATCGCCATTGGCTCGCGCGATGGTTTTGGAGAGATATTGGCCGAGGGTCTCGGGGACTGGTCCTGTAAACAGTCCAATCGTATTCGCGTCGCCAGCGGTCACATTGAGTCGATTTGTGATCTTGATGCTCTCGTCCGGAGACCACTCGAAGCTCATACCTGCGAGAAAGAGAGCAACGCCACGTCCCTCGCTCAAGTCGACTGAGCGCGATTGCCCGGGGCCATTTTCGATCGCTAGCCGCCGCGTATCGTTTCCTATCAGCGTATCACGAAGAGGGTCGAAGCCGGGCAAGGCGTTGAAGTTGCCTTTACCGTCAGCAAGCAAGGGAACTCCGGTGTAAAAGGCGTTTCGATCCCGCGTGTAGCGAGCGTAGGCGGTGACCCTGCCGCCCTCGAACTCATGCGTGATGTTGGCCGTGATTTGGCCACCCAAGTCAGCGGGAAATTGCGTATGTCGGAGGCCGTCGGAGGCGCGGTAAAATCCGCCGATTGCGAAAACGGTTTTCGGTGTGATCGGTCCAGTGAGGTAGGCATCGGCGCGCCGGGTGCCGTAGTCCGTGGTCGATAGGCGGAGACCACCTTCCAACTCGAGCGTTCCGGTGCGCTGTATGAAGTTCATGACCGCGCCGGGCTGACCGTTGGCGTAGATCGGACTCGTGCCGCCTCGTAATATCTCGACGCGATCGATCATGTCGTCGACCCGGAACAGGGTCGTATTCTCGCTGAACGCCAGTTCAGTCGGAGGGTAAATCGGCGCGCCGTCCAACTGCACGGTGAGAAAAGGAGCATCCCCGGTCGTTGGGAAACCGCGCACGAAGACGTTGGCTCCAGTCGCTCCTCCTGTGGTTTCTGCCCAAATGCCGGGAGCCAACTTTAAGATGTCGGCGGTGTTGTTCGGCGCTAGCTCACGGATTCGGTCGAGGGTCACGGTCGTGATCGCTAGCCCGGCATCCAATTTTCGCTCGGGCTGGATTGTGCCGGTCACGACGATATCAGGATCGGGATTTTGCTCACGCGGTAACTCGGCCTTTGGTTGAACTGGAGCCCGAGGTTGCCGTGGCGACGGCATTCTAGTTACCCGCTTCACGACGCGGGGTCTTGCGGCCAGGCTGATTGCATTGCCGTTACGCGCGATCACGAATAACGCCGTCCCGCGAAGCAGTCGCCTGAGTCCTTCGTCAACTGACAGACGCCCCCGTACCGCGCGCGTCCTCAGTCCGTCGATATTCGCCGGAGCAACGATTTGTATTTTCGCCTGCCGGGCAAATTCCGGGATACCGGTGACCGCCCGTTGCTCGGGAACATCAAAGTCGACCTTCTGTGCGAGCGCAGGGGCTGGGGCGAGCAAGAACGCTGGCGCGAGGAGGGCGCACAACTCCCTTCCGGGAAATGAAAACCGCGTACTAACCAAGGAAAATTGTCCGCGCCCGAACGTGCTCCGTTCGGTAGATGCTTGAGCACATCAATTTCCGGCTATGCCGATTGCAGTTTTTTCCCCGAAATTCGTATGACATCGCCCTGGCTCGTGACGCTACCGCCGAAGCTGGCTGCAACAGCCACCGCAAACCCGCGTGGGTCGTTGGCTTTGAAGAGCCCGGTAATACGTTGTTTAGCCAAGTCGGGGTCTGCCACGACGATCCGCGCCGAGCCGTAGCGGTCAAACGCGCGGACCGCATCTGCGAGCAATTCCCCGCCGAAGGAGAGCATGCCTTCGCGCCACGCCAGAAACTGCTCTTGCTGTGGGGGCGCAACTGATCGCACTTCACTGGCCTGTAAATTAGCGTCGGATGCGAGGGTAAGCGCATGATCCTTTTCCAGCGTGAGCTTTCGCTCCCGACCGAAAAAGCTCGGCGACTGTGAGATCAGCAACCGTCCCTCGGTAACGAGCGCAACAACGGGCATGTCCACGAGATTCTGAAGTCCAAACGCACCCTTCGCCATCTGCAGCAAAAGGCTCCCTGCTTGAATAATGACAGGGTTTTTCTGCCATCGCGTGACATCCAAAAAAGCTTTTCCTCGGACGAGCGACAACTTCCGCTCGTTGGATGACAGCGCGACATCAACGCGGGAATCGGTATCGAGCGTGAGCATCGTTCCATCTTTGAGAGCGATATGCCGTATTTCGCCAACGCCACTTTCTAATGTGCGGTAACGCTCCAACCCGATCAAATAGGCTGCAGCAACCGATGCGGCGAGAGCGCCGCCCCCTCCAAGAACCATCCGCCGATTAAATCGAGGGACGGGGACCGCGTCTTCCATCGGCGCGTCGACCGTCGGTGCGAGATCGGCAGCCGGCATCTCGCCAAGCGCATTGGCCCGCTCCGCATGGATCCATGCAGCTTGCGCACGAACAAATGCGCCCAGCCGTCGGCTATCCCCTTCGAGCCATTGATCGAGTGCTACTCGCTCCGGCTCTGTAAGTCCACGCTCCGCCTTCGCTGCCCAAACGGTGGCCGCGTCTTCAATCTCGCTGGCGTGTTCGCGATTGGGCATTCTGCAGATCAAACTCTACGAGCGTCGGGTCCTGCCTCTTAGATGACTCTTCGGTGACATTTCCGCCATGTCCAAAGTGCCGAAGCAAAAATTTTATGCCTCTGGCGCTGTATTTCTCGACGGTGTGCTCAGCTAGTCCGAGGTGGCTGGCTGTTTCCCGCTGCGACAAGCCTTCCACACGACGAAGCCAGAAGACTTTGCGAACCTGCGGAGGCATTTCTCCAATCGCGGCCTCAACGCGGCGCAACTCTCTCTGTCCGTGCGCATGTTGTTCAGGACCAGGGGCATCGTCGACGTCACCGAGGGCCGCCAAGTCCACAATCGAACCAATTGAGATGACCTTATTCTTCCGCAGCGTCTGCAGGAATACCGACTTTGCGACCTGCATAGCGTAGCTTCGAGGGTCGCGAATCGAGTCGACGCTCTCGATACGGGCCAGAACCGCGTAGGTCTCCTGAACAATATCATCGATGTCAGAGTCGGAGATTTGTGTCGTGCGCCTGAGCCAAGCGCGCACAGCGGGTTCGTGAGGCAACACATGTGCTGCCAACCATCGACTACGCGCTAGGTAAGGTGCCTCCATAAAATCCGCTTCGCACGTGTTTATGACAGTCGCGCGTAAGGAGCCGACGATAGCCTTCGTTTGGCCTCTGGCGGCAGCATACACTCTCCAAAGCGTTGGGTAGGTCTACTCACTCGGGAGGTCAACGAGAATCACCCCGGCGCTCAACAGCGACACAAAGGGGAAAGTGCTGAGTGGCACCAGAGAGGTGCGTGCAGACACTAGCCCGCATCTCCACACATCGGCGCCTTTCCGCGATTTTTGACCTCGCCCTAACCGACACTCCGTCGAGCGCGGGCGGAGGCCGACATGACCCCAACGAAGCTACTCATTGGACAGATCCTCGTCGTGCTTGCGATCATCCTCGCGAGCATCTGGGTCGCGACTCAATGGGCGGCAGCTGAGCTGGCCTACCAAACCGAACTTGGTTCTCCATGGTTCGTCGCATTTGGCCGACCGATTTATCATCCCTGGTCAATCTTCCCGTGGTGGTTCTCCTTCGACGCCTACGCCCCGATCATCTTCGATGAGGCTGGCGCAATCGCGGCGGCCGGCGGTTTCATTGGGTGCGGCGCCGCGATCTTCGGATCCCTTTGGCGCGCTCGCCAGCCGAATAACCTCACCACATACGGTTCGGCCCGCTGGGCGGTGCACAAGGATATCAAGGCTGCCAGGCTATTCGACGATCGCGGCGTCGCGCTCGGTCGGATCGGTGCCAGCGATCTCCGCCATGACGGCCCCGAACATGTCATGGCCTTCGCGCCGACGCGCTCCGGAAAAGGCGTCGGCCTCGTCGTGCCCACCCTCCTGTCCTGGACCGGTTCGACCGTCGTTCACGACATCAAGGGCGAGAACTGGCAACTGACCGCCGGCTGGCGCGCGCGCTTCTCGCACTGCCTGCTGTTCAACCCGACCGACGCCCGCTCAGCCCGCTACAATCCGCTGCTCGAAGTTCGCCGCGGCGTAAACGAAGTGCGCGACGTCCAGAACATCGCCGACATTCTGGTCGATCCCGAAGGGGCGCTTGAGCGTCGCAACCACTGGGAAAAGACCAGCCATTCGTTGCTGGTCGGCGCCATCCTCCATGTCCTCTACGCCGAGGAAGAGAAGACGCTGGCCCGCGTCGCGACCTTCCTCTCCGATCCGCAGCGCAGCTTTGCCGCGACGCTGTGCCGGATGATGGCGACCAATCATCTCGGCACCGAAGAAGCACCGCTTGTGCATCCGGTCGTCGCCTCAGCCGCTCGCGAACTTCTCAACAAGAGCGAGAATGAACGCTCAGGCGTGCTGTCGACGGCGATGTCGTTCCTCGGTCTCTACCGCGATCCCACCATCGCGGCCGTGACCGCCGCGTCCGACTGGCGCATCGTCGATCTCGTCGAAGCGGCGCATCCGGTCTCGCTCTATCTCGTCGTGCCGCCGTCCGATATCAGCCGCACCAAGCCACTGGTCCGCCTGATCCTCAACCAAATCGGCCGCCGATTGACCGAGGAACTGCACGGCACCGGCAAGGACGGCGAAGTCGCGCATGGCCGTCACCGCCTGCTGATGATGCTCGACGAGTTCCCGGCCCTTGGGCGGCTGGACTTCTTCGAGACGAGCCTTGCGTTCCTCGCCGGCTATGGCGTGCGCGCCTTCCTAATCGCGCAGAGCCTCAACCAGATCGAGAAAGCTTACGGCGAACACAACGCCATCCTCGACAACTGCCATGTCCGGATCGCGTTCGCGACCAACGACGAACGCACCGCCAAGCGAATCTCGGACGCGCTCGGCACCGCGACCGAACAGCGCGCGATGCGCAACTATGCCGGTCACCGGCTCGCACCCTGGCTCGCGCATGTCATGGTCAGCCGGCAGGAGACCGCGCGGGCGCTGCTGACCCCGGGCGAGGTCATGCAGCTCGCGCCGACCGACGAGCTGGTCTTGATCTCGGGGCATCCGCCGATCCGCGCCAAAAAGCTGCGCTACTATGAGGATCGACGCTATACCGCGCGTGTCCTCCCCGCACCGGTGCTGGATGCCGCAGGCTATCGCGATCTCCCCGCTGCTCGCCCCGACGATTGGGCCGGACAGGTGCGCGGAGCGGACATGCGCCTCGTCGGCAGCGCTGATGGCGGCGACGCCGGCGGCCTCGAACAGGCCCGCCATCCCGCGCACGAGATCGAACCCGCGGCGGTGGTCGAATCCGAAATCGCCGATCCGCTTGGCCTCGGCGAGGATGATGGCGACCAGTCGGCCGAGCGCCGCGCGATGGATCGCGTCCAGCGGCTCGGCACCGCGCGCACGGTCTATGGCCTCGACGCCGCCTCGGGCCGCCCCGACGACCTGCAGCTGGGGTTCTGACCGATGGAGAAGGTCCGCCACCAGTTGTTCCTGCCCAAGCCGCTCTCCGATCGGCTCGAAGCGCTCGCCGCCAAGCCCGGCGCCAGCAAGTCGGCAATCCTCGTCGATGCCGTCACCGCGTGGCTCAACCGGCGCGGTGCGTCGGAGTTGGAGGATCGGTTTGCGATCCGGCTCGACCGGCTGACCCAGGCGATCGGCCGGGTCGACCGCGACACCTATGTCGTGCTCGAGACGCTGGCGCTGTTCATCCGGTTCGAACTCGCGATCCAGACGCCGCTTTCCGAAAACGACCAGGCTGGCCGCGCGCTCGGCGCCAAACGGTTCGAAGCCTTCGTCACGCAGGTCGGACGGCAGGTATCGACCGGACGCCGTTCGCTTGGGGGAACGCCAGCAGCCTCGACGAGGGAGGGCGAATGACCGCGACCCTCTCCGCCGAACGTCGCCGCCGCATGCTGATCACGGCACTCGGGCCCGACATCGCCGCCGCCATGCGCAACCCGCTGGTGATCGAGATCATGGTCAACCCCGACGGGGCGCTACGGCTCGACCGGCTCGGCGAAGGCCGCACCGACACCGAGGTCCGGATGGAGCCCGATCAGGTCGAACGGATCATCCGTCTGGTCGCGAGCCACGCGCGTGCCGAGGTCCATGCCGAACATCCGATCATCTCTGCGGAGCTGCCCCCGCATATCGAAGGCCGGGCCGGCGAACGGTTCGAAGGCGTGCTGCCGCCAGTCTCGTCGGCGCCCTGCTTCTCGATCCGCAAGCCAGCGCAGAAGCTGCATACGCTCGACGACTATATTGCCGATGGATTGATGTCGCAGGCCCAGGCCGACGCGCTGCGCGCCGCGGTCACGCAGCGATACAACATCCTCGTTGCCGGCGGCACCAGCTCGGGCAAGACGACGCTCGCCAACGCGCTGCTCGCCGAGATGGCGTGGGTCGATGCCCGCGTTATCCTGATCGAGGATACGCGCGAGCTGCAATGCCCGCTGCCGGACACGGTAGCGCTGCGCACGCGCCCGCCGCATGTCTCGATGACCGAGCTGGTGCGCTCGACCATGCGCCTGCGCCCCGATCGCATCGTGGTCGGAGAGGTCCGCGGTCCCGAAGCGCTCGACATGCTCAAGGCATGGAACACCGGGCACCCCGGCGGGATCGCGACTGTGCACGCCAACAGCGCGATCGCCGCGCTCTACCGGATCGAACAGCTGGTGCAGGAGGCGGTGGTCACCGTGCCCCGCCAGCTGATCGCGGAAGCCATCGACATCGTCGTCTTCATCTCCGGGCGCGGCATCGACCGCCGCGTCTCGATCATCGCGCGCGTGGCCGGGCTCGATCCCGACAGCGGCGCCTACGCACTCGCCGACCTCCCCAAGCTCAACACCAAGGAGACCTGAACCATGACCCTCACTTCACGCCTCTCCAACAACCGGCATCTGCTGATCGGTGCCGCGATCGGTCTCGCGCTTACCTTTGCGACCCAGGTCCAGGCGGCCGGCTCCGGCATGCCGTGGGAGGAACCGCTGCAACAGGTGCTGGAGTCCGTGCAGGGGCCGGTCGCCAAGATCGTGGCCGTCATCATCATCATCGTGACCGGGCTGACCCTCGCGTTTGGCGAGACCGCGGGCGGGTTCCGGCGGCTGATCCAGATCGTGTTCGGCCTGTCGATTGCGTTCGCCGCGTCGAGCTTCTTCCTGTCCTTCTTCAGCTTCGGCGGCGGGGCGCTGATCGCATGATCGGTGGCGGCCAGCATATCGACGGCTTCGAAGTGCCGATCCACGGCTCGCTCGGATCGCCGCTGCTGCTCGGCGGCGCACCGCGTGGGCTGGCGATCGTCAACGGGACGCTGGCCGCCGCTGTCAGCCTCGGCCTCCAGCAATGGGTCGCGGGGGTGCTGCTTTGGGCGGTCGGTCACAGCATCGCCGTGATGGCCGCCCGCCGCGACCCGAGCTTCGCCCCGGTCCTCCTCCGCCATATTCGCCAGAAGGGATATTTCGCATGCTGAGCCTGCGTGAGTATCGCGACCGCGCCGAACGCCTCGCCGATCATCTGCCCTGGGCAGCCCTGGTCGCGCCGGGCGTAGTGCTGAACAAGGACGGCAGCTTCCTCCGGGTGCTCGCCTTCCGCGGTCCGGATCTCGAGTCCGCGACCGAGGCAGAGCTGGTCGGGGCCTGCGCGCGGGCGAATAATGCGCTCAAGCGGTTCGGCAGCGGCTGGGCATTGTTCTTTGACGCCGAGCGGCGCGAGGCACTGGCCTATCCCGACAGTGCCTTTCCCGACGCGGCGAGCTGGCTGGTCGATGGCGAGCGGCAGGCGGCGTTCGAGGCCGAAAGCACGCATTTCGAGAGCCGATACCACCTGACGCTGACCTGGCTGCCGCCGGCGGACACGACCGACCGCGCCGGGCGCAGCCTCGTCGAGCGCCCTGACGGCGACCGGACACGCGACTGGCGCGGCGCGCTGGAGAGCTTCGTCTCTGAGACCGACCGCGTGCTCGACTTGCTGTCCGGCTTCATGGCCGATGTCCGGCCCCTAGACGATGGCGAGACGCTGACCTTCCTGCACGGCACGATCTCTGATCGCCGCCATCCCGTCGCCGCGCCTGACACGCCGATGTATCTTGACGGCATTCTCGCCGACACATCGCTGGTCGGCGGGCTGGAGCCGAAACTCGGCGAGCTGCATGTCCGCACACTGACAGTGCTCGGCTTCCCGAGCCTCAGCCGGCCCGGCATCCTCGACGCGCTCAACCACCAGGATTTTAGCTACCGCTGGGTCACGCGTTTCATCGCGCTCGACAAGACGCTGGCGACCAAGACGCTGACCTCGCTTCGGCGCCAGTGGTTCAATAAGCGCAAGTCGGTGACCGCGCTGCTGCGCGAGGTGCTCTACAATTCGCCGGCGCAGCTGCTCGACAGCGATGCCGACAACAAGGTCGTCGATGCCGACCAGGCCCTTCAGGCGCTCGGCGGCGATCATGTCGCCTTCGGCTATCTGACGACGACGATCACCGTCACCGATCGCAGCCGGGCCGCGGTCGAGGACAAGGTTCGCGCGGTCGAGCGCATCGTCAACGGTGTTGGCTTCACCTGCGTGCGCGAGACGGTCAACGCGGTCGAGGCCTGGCTCTCGTCGCTGCCGGGGCATGTCTATGCCAATGTCCGGCAGCCGCTGGTCCACACACTCAACCTCGCTCATCTGATGCCGCTGTCGTCGGTCTGGGCCGGGCCAGTGCGCAACAGCCACTTCGGCGGCCCGCCACTGCTGGTCGCGAAGACGGCCGGCTCGACGCCGTTCCGGCTTTCTACCCATGTCGGCGATGTCGGGCACATGATGGTCGTCGGACCGACCGGCGCCGGCAAGTCGGTGCTGCTGAGCCTGATCGCGCTCCAGTTCCGCCGCTACCCGGGCGCGCAGGTCTATATTTTCGACAAGGGCAACAGCGCACGCGCCGCGGTGCTGGCGATGGGCGGCGCACACCATGCGCTCGGATCGGCGGAAGCTGACGGCGAGACGCTCGCCTTCCAGCCGCTCGCCAATATCGACGACGCCAATGAGCGTAGCTGGGCCGCCGAGTGGATCGCAGCGCTGCTGTCGCACGAGAATGTGCCTGTCACACCGGAGATAAAGGACGCGATCTGGACGGCGTTCGGCAGCCTCGCGTCCGCGCCGCGCGAGGAGCGGACCATGACCGGCCTCGCGCTGCTACTCCAGTCGAACGCGCTGCGCATCGCGCTTCAGCCCTATACGCTCGAAGGGCCGCACGGCCGGCTGCTCGATGCGGCCGAACAGCATCTTGAGCTAGCCGATGTCCAGTGCTTCGAGACCGAGGCGCTGATGGGCCAGACCGGCGCGGTCGCGCCGGTGCTGACCTATCTGTTCCACCGGTTGGAGGAGCGGTTCGACGGACGGCCGACCCTGCTGATCCTGGACGAAGCCTGGATCTTCCTCGATCACCCGCTGTTCGCCGCACGCATCCGCGAATGGCTCAAGGTGTTGCGCAAGAAGAACGTCGCGGTGCTGTTCGCTACGCAGAGCCTCGCCGACATCGCCGGATCACCGATCGCGCCAGCCATCATCGAAAGCTGCCCGCAGCGCATTCTGCTGCCCAACGATCGCGCGATCGAGCCGCAGGGCCATGACATCTATGCGCGGTTCGGCCTCAACGACCGGCAGATCGAGTTGATCGCCCGCGCCACGCCCAAGCGACATTATTATCTGCAATCCGCACGCGGCAGCCGGCTGTTCGAGCTGGGGCTCGGCCCCGTCGCACTGGCGTTGTGCGGATCGTCCGATCCGGCCGCGCAGGCGAGCATCGACGCCATTCTCGCCGAACACGGCCACGACGCCTTCGCGCAGGCTTTCCTGCGCTCCGCCGATCTCGGCTGGGCGGCCGACCTCGCCGCCGACTTCTCGATCCCTACCGCCCCCCAAGAAGGAGAAGAATGATGCGTATCCCCAACCGCAAGCACCTCATCGCCGCCGTCCTCGGCCTCGGCGCCGTCGGATCGCTCGGTATCGGCCTCGGCCTGACCAGCACGCCCGCCCAAGCCCAGTTCGGCGGCGTGGTGTTCGACCCGAGCAACTATGCGCAGAACATTTTGACGGCCGCGCGCACGCTCCAGAGCGTCAACCAGCAGATCCAACAACTCCAGAACGAGGCGCAGATGCTGGTCAACATGGGCAAGAACCTGACGAAGATCGACTTCCCGCAGCTCAATGCGCTCAAGCAGAAGCTCGCCGAAATCGACCGGCTGATGGGCCGCGCGCAGGCGATCGACTTCAAGGTCGACCAGCTCGACGACAAGTTCCAGTCGCTGTTCCCGAAGGACTTCTCGTCTGCGCTGCGGACCGATGCCCGCGTGCGCGATGCCCGCGCGCGGCTCGACGCCAGCATGGGCGCGTTCCGCCAGACGATGACGGTGCAGGCGCAGGTGGTCGAGAACATCCAGTCCGACACACAGGCGCTCGCCGACATCGTCGCGCGCAGCCAGGTCGCTGAAGGCTCGCTCCAGGCGCAGCAGGCAACCAACCAGCTTCTCGCGCTTACCGCCAAGCAGCAGTTCCAGCTCCAGCACATGATGGCGGCGCAGTTCCGCAGCGAAGCGGTCGAGCAGGCGCGCCGTGCGACACAGGCCGCCGAGGCACGCGCGGCGACGAAGAAGTTCCTCGGTACCGGATCGGCCTACACGCCCCGATAGCCCCCCAAAGGGCCGCAAGGCTCGATCCGGCCAGCGGCCGGTGATGCCCCTCTCATCATCGGTCGCCGTCGCGGGGCGCGGTCCCGCTCCCCCAACTGCGCCCCGCGACACCCTCGCAACACCGACAGGAAGGCAGTCACTTGAACGACCTCAATGTCATCGACCGCTTCCTGCAAGCGTTCATCACCTACATCGACAGCGGGTTCGGGCTGCTTGGACCCGACGTCGGGTTCCTGACCGCGACGCTGATCGGCATCGACATCACGCTGGCGGGCCTGTTCTGGGCGCTGGGTGGCGAGGACAATGTCATCGGCCGGTTCCTGCGGAAGATCCTCTACGTCGGAGCGTTCGCCTTCATCCTGAACAGCTTCTCGACGCTCGCCGACATCATCTTTCGGTCATTCGCGCAGGCCGGCCTGACCGCCGGCGGCGGCACGCTGTCCGCCGATGACCTGCTCAAGCCGGGGCGGCTCGCCGGCACCGGCTTCTCGGCCGCGTGGCCGCTGCTCGAACAGGCGAGCGAGATGGTCGGGTTCACGACCTTCTTCGACAATTTCCTGACGATCATGGTCCTGCTGTTCGCCTGGGCACTGGTGATCGTCGCCTTCTTCATCCTCGCCGTGCAGATGTTCGTCTGCATCCTCGAGTTCAAGCTGACCACGCTCGCCGGCTTCATCCTCGTGCCGTTCGCGCTGTGGAACCGGACCAGTTTCCTCGCCGAGCGCGTGCTCGGGAACGTGGTCTCCTCCGGCATCAAGGTGATGGTGCTCGCGGTCATCGTCGGCATCGGCTCGAACTTCTTCACCGAATTCACCGAAGCGCTGCAGGGCCAGGAGCCGGACATCGGCCAGGCCATGAGCCTGGTGCTCGCCAGCCTGTCGCTGTTCGGCCTGGGCATCTTCGGTCCGTCGATCGCTTCCGGGCTGGTATCTGGAGCGCCCCAGCTCGGCGCCGGCGCGGCACTCGGAACGACGCTCGGTGCGGCAGGTGTCACCATGCTCGCCGGAGGCGCCGCGGTCGGTGGCGCGCGATTGGCCGGCGGTGCCGCGCTCGGTGCGGTCCGCTCGGGCACCTCGATGGAGTCGGCCGCCTCGACCGCCTACGGACTCGGCAAGGAGACCGCCGCCCAGCCGTCGGTCGGTGCAGGTTTGGCCGGCGTCGCCCGGGCGGCCGGCAGTGCCGCCAAGGCGCGGGCCGGCGGCGCGCTCGGTCTCGGGGAAGCCGCGTCCAGTGGTCGCCAAGCGGCGTGGAACGCCCTCAACCAGAACTCTCCGTCGCCGGCACCGTGTGGACCGGGCGGCGGCGGGGAGACGGGCGGTGCGCCTGCCTGGGCACGCGCGATGCGCGCCGAACAGACCATGCGGCATCGCCGCCAGCTCGCCGTCCACGCGATCAGCCAGGGCGACCGCGGCGGCGCCTCCGCCACTCCCGATATCAAGGAAAGGAACGACTGAGCCATGTTCTTCAAGCGAAGTGCGCAGCGCTACGGGCGCACGCCATCCCCGGAAACCCCATACCAGCGCGCCGGGCAACTCTGGGATGAGCGGATCGGCTCGGCACGGGTGCAGGCGCGCAACTGGCGGCTGATGGCGTTCGGATGCCTCGCACTGACCGCAGGCACTTCTGCGGGGCTCGCATGGCAATCGCTGCAAAGCCGGGTGACCCCCTATGTCGTGGAGGTCGACCGGCTCGGCGAAGCGCGCGCGGTGCAAGCGGCGGATGTCGCCTATCAGCCGACCGACAGCCAAGTCGCGTGGCACCTCTCGCACTTCATCACCAACATCCGATCGGTGTCGCTCGATCCGGTGCTGATGCGCCGCGATTGGCTCGAAGCCTATGATTTCGCGACCAAGCGCGGCGCGCAGTTCCTCGGAGAATATGCCCGATCGGCATCCCCGTTCGCCAATGTCGGCGAGCGCACCGTGTCGGTGCAGGTCACCAGCGTCGTGCGCGCGTCCGACAAGTCGTTCCAGGTGAAGTGGACGGAGACGGCGTTCGAACGCGGATCGCAGGCTGGGACCAGCCGCTGGACCGCCATCCTCACGACCGTCACGCGCCCACCGGCCTCGGCCGATGTGCTGCGCAAGAACCCGCTCGGCATCTACGTCGACGCGATCGACTGGAGCCGCGAACTCGACACCGCTTCGCCTCCGTCCCCGACGCCCAAGCCGGCACCGCAACCAGAGCCGAACCTTCCGCTCGGAACGCCGCTCGATTCCACGCTGGGCAGCCAGTCGGACGCACCAAGCCCGTCCAATTCGCAGGAGAAGAACTCATGAAGGCCATCATTCTGCCGGCGGTCGCCGGAATGCTACTCGCGTGCCCTGCGCTCGCGCAGGAGCGCTATGTATCACCGCTCAAGACCGTCCGTTCGGCAACACGCAACGCCACGATCGAGCCGGCACGAACCGGGTTCGTCAGCGGGGCGCAGGTCTATCCGTTCAGCGAGGGCACGATCTTCCAGGTCTATGCCGCGCCCGGGCTGGTCACCGACATCATGCTCCAGCCCGGCGAGAACCTCGTCGCGGTCGCCAGCGGCGATACCGCTCGCTGGGTGATCGGCGATACGACGAGCGGCACCGGTGACGGAAAGCAGACGCATGTGCTGGTGAAGCCGTTCTCGGCCGGATTGCTCACCAACCTCGTCATCACGACCGACAGGCGCGCATACCATGTCCGGCTGGTCAGCACCTCGGCGACGGCCCTGTCTTCGATGCGGTGGACGTATCCGCAAGACGAGTTGTTGGCACTACGGCGGAAGACGGAAGCCGCCCAGGCCGTCGCGCCGGTGGCGACAGGTCTCGCGATCGAGCAGCTGCATTTCAACTATACGATAAGCGGCGATCGCCCGGCGTGGCGTCCGCTGCGTGTGTTCGACGACGGGTCGAAAACCTATGTCGAGTTCCCCGCCTCGCTCACCAATGGCGAGGCACCTCCGCTGTTCCTAGTCGGTGCGGACGGCAAGGCGGAGCTGGTCAACTATCGGCTGCGCGATCGCTTCTACATCGTGGACCGCATCTTCGACGCCGCCGAATTGCGGCTTGGTCTCAAGAAGCAGCAAATCGTCCGTATCGACCGCGTTTCGCGGGCCGGGAAGCGGAGGGGTGCATGACCGACACGCTCGTCACCGACCCACCGATCGCGACGCCCCCGACCGGTCCGGCAAAGCTCGATCCCGAAACACTGAGCATCCGTTCGCGACCGGCACGGGCGATCCGCTTCCGGCGCGGCGCCATCATCGGCGCGGCGGCGCTCGGCTCGGCCAGCTTGATGGGCATCGCCTGGATGGCGTTGAAGCCCCAGGTGTTCCGGCAGGTCGCCCAGGAAAGCGAGCTGTCTCAGCCGATGGCGAAGCCGGCTTCGGATGCGCTGTCGGAATTGCCGACCAGCTACGGTGATGCGCCAAAGCTCGGACCGCTATTGCCAGGTGATCTCGGTCGACCGATCCTCCGTGCGCAGGAGCGGGCCGGAGCGACCACTGCGCCTGCGTCGGTCGATACCGCCGCAGCGGCACGGCAGCAGCGGCTTGCCGATCTCAAGGCCGCGCGGGAATCCGGTCTGATGGCGCAGACCATGACCAGCCGTGGTGCAGTGGCCCCGATCGCGTCAGAGGGCGCCACCGCGTTGGCCGATGCGCCGGCCGCGAGTTCGGCGCCGACGGGCACCCGGAAGGAACAGTTCGCCTCTGCTCGCGACACAGGCGGAGACATCAACTCAGGTGAACTGGTCGCACCCGTGTCGCCCAACAGCCTGCTTGCCGGGAGCGTGATCGCGGCAAGCCTCATCACCGGGCTCAATTCCGACCTGCCGGGCATGGTCACTGCGCAGGTGACGCAGAATGTGTTCGATACGGTCACAGGCAATATCTTGCTCGTGCCACAAGGTGCCCGGCTGATCGGCAAATATGATAGCGTCGTCGCGTTCGGGCAGCGTCGGGCTCTGGTCATCTGGCAGCGGCTGATTCTGCCCGATGGCAGAGCGGTGCGGCTCGACAACATGCCAGCGACCGACGCGGGCGGCTATGCCGGCCTCGCCGACAAGGTGGATTTCCACACTTGGACGCTGCTCAAGGGCGTTGCGATCGCCACCTTGCTCGGGGTCGGTTCGGAGCTGTCGATCTCCGGTGAAAGCGATCTCGTGCAGGCGATCCGAGAGTCCGCCCAATCGAACACCGCGCGCGCCGGCGACCAGATCACCCAGCGCAACCTCGACATTCAGCCAACGATCACGATCCGCCCCGGTGCCCCGGTTCGCGTCCTCGTGACGCGCGATCTCGTGCTGGCACCCTGGCGCGAAAGGACAAGCTGACATGGCCGATCTCAAGCTGGGCAAACTACCCGACCGGACGCCGGTCAAGCTGACCATCACGATCACACCCGACCTTCAGGCCGCGCTGCAAGCCTATGCGGCCGTCTATGCCTCGACCTATGGCGTGGAAGAGCCGGTCGCCTTATCTGGACAGTCTGCACCGTGCCTGACGCACCATTGAACGGTATGCTTTGGCGCGACGCAGGGGGGCATCAGGCCGGATGAAGCGCTATCCATAAGCTGGCGTAATCCGGCCTGATGACCACCGTCCCGCAGGCGCGCAACGTGTGCGATCTGGAGTCGGGAGGGGGTCCGGGGGAGGGACTGACAAGCTGTGGATAATTCAGGTGCGTCGATCGTCATTCAGGAGCGCCGGACGGCGGATGGCCTGGACTCCTACATCCCGGTAATTCTGCGTGATGGTGCGATCTATGATCTCCACCTTGAGCGCTACTTCCTCGATTTGCCGCTGAACGGTTCGCGTTCGCGACACTCGTTGCGCGCCCATGGTTATGATGTTCTGGTCTGGGTTCGCTTTCTCGCTTCGGCCCGCGGCAAGTCTGTCTGGCAAGCCGATGCCGATGATGTCGGTGCCTATCATCGTGCCCGGCGGCGCAGCGATGCTGAGTTCCGGATTTCTGCATCGACGTGGAACCGGGCGATTGCCTCGCTCGACAAGCTTTATCGATGGGCCGAACGGGAGGGGCTGATCGAGCGTACACCTTTTACGCATCGTCAGGTCTGGCGACGATCGCACGATGGGCGCCGTGCGGCGGTCACGGGCCGCAATAACGCCTATGAGCGCGCAGCCCGTCGTTCCGACGTCCGTTTCATCGATCTCACCGATTACCGCGCCTTCCGGGAAGTTGGTTTGCGCGGCCTGACCGTTGAAGGGACCGAGCGTCCTGGAGCGCGTGACCGCAATGGCGCGCGCAACGCGCTGTTCGCCGATCTGCTGGTCACCACCGGCCTGCGCCTGGAAGAGGCATCCCACTTGCTCGCAGCTGAGATTCCGGTTTGCGACGCCCGCTCGGAACGTCAGCGGCGGGTCGAGCTTCCGGCGGCACTCACCAAGGGTGACAGGGGGCGAAGCATGCTGCTGCCGCGCCGCTTGTTGCCGGTGTTTGACGCCTACATCGCCGTTGAGCGAGCCGCAGCCGTCGCCAAGTTCGCACAGCGCCGTGGCTGGGAAGCCATCGACCGCCCGATCTTCATCCACAGCCCCTCATTCGGGCAGCGTGCATTGCATCTCGTTGGCGGTGGCACGATGGACATAGAGGTCGTCACACCGGATGAACGCGCAAGGCTTGTTATTTGCGCTGACGATGGAACGCCGCGCGAAGCCGCGGTCCTCTGGCTGACCGAGGTGGGCCATCCTGTGTTGCCCAACTCGTGGGAAGCGATCTTCGCACGGGCGAGCCGCCGCTGCACGGACGCCGGCATCCCGGTCCGGCTTAGCCCCCATCAACTCCGGCATTCCTTTGCAGTCCACATGCTTGCCATGCTGATCCAGCGCCGCCTCGCCGACGCAGCGGCACCAGTGGGCGCCATGGAAGGTTATCGCCAGCTGGTCGGCGATCCGCTTCAACAGGTCCAGCGATTGCTTGGCCATTCGAGCCTCGCGACGACCTCTATTTATCTCGATCACCTCGCCACGCGTGCCGATACCGTTGATGCGGCAGTCGAAGAACTGCTGGCACTCGTACCAGGCTATCTTCGATCATGACCGCTGCTCCACGCAAAGGACGCAAGGTCAGCTTCGCGGCAGATACGGCTGCGCCCCAAGCCGATCCATGGTCGCAGATCAGCACGCTGCGCTTCATGATTCATCCCTTATATGGCGGCGAGCTGCTCGTCGATTTCACGGGCTTGCGGCCACGCGGCCTGGCGCTCGCATTTGCCCGGAGCCTGTTCATGCTGGCTGCTCCGCGCGGCCCCATCATGGTACGTTCGTCGCTCAAGACATACGCCAACCAGCTGCCAAGCTTCTTTTCCTACCTGGCCGGGACAGGCGACGGGATCAACGGCCCTGCTGACCTTCGTGCCCATCACATTGATGGATTTGAGACATGGCTCAGCGCGCAGGGCAAGTCTTGCGTGCATGGACCAACCTATGTCGCCAAGGTCGTTTCCGTCCTTCGTCGCATCGCGGACGACAGCCCCGAGCTTGTCGATTGCGGCTTGCGGGAACGACTGCGCTACGTCAGCTCACACGCACACGTTCGTTCCCGTCCACGCGATGCCTACAGTCCGTATGTAGCCCGCCAGCTGCGCGATGCGGCACGCGCGGATATCGCTGCGATCGAGGCGCGCTTGCGGTCGGGGCCGCAGTTCGATGAGGTGCCGCAGATCGATGGCGCATATTGCAAAGCCCATGCTGCCATCGAGACATACGGTGTTCTGGGCTACCGTGATCCCACGTTTCAGAGCCTGTACAAGCTGCGCAAAAAGCGCGATCTCACCAGTGACAGGCTTAACCTGAGCCTCCACGCAGCCCACTATCTTACTGCCGACGATATCGTCCCGCTTCTTGTTCTGCTCTTAATCGAGACAGGGCTTGAGCTGGAGTGCTGCAAGTCGCTCACCCTCGATTGTCTGCGCAATGCCGCAGGGGGTACCGTCGATATCGCCTACACCAAGCTGCGGGCACACGGTGCCGAGCACAAGACAATCCGGGTGCGTGATCGCGGCTCATCCACCGCTGGCGGTCTGATCCGACGCATCATCGCCCTATCGTCCAAGGCCAGGGTCCATAACTCCAGCGATAACCTTTGGGTCTATTTTCAGCCGGGCGAGATCACCGCAGGTATTCGTCAACTGCGCTTGAAGGTCAGTGCCTGGACGCAGCGCCATTGTATTACCGATGATCAGGGTAAACCGCTCCACCTGTGTCTTTCGTATCTGCGCAAGACGCACAAGGCCTTGTGGTATCTCAAGACCGAAGGCCACATGGCCCGCTTCGCCGTAGGTCATACCGTCGATATCGCGGCACGGCACTACGCCGATATTCCCTCCCTCAGACCGCTGCACGAGCAAACCGTGGCAGATGCCCTCGAAGAGGTGCTCGCTGGTCCAATGATCCTGCCTCCTCAAGACGAGGACCGGCTGCGCGGCGAGTTGGCAAGCCCTGATCCCGATGATGGGGGCATTTCAACCGCACTGCTCAATGGCGAACAAGACGTCTGGCTTGCAAGCTGTGGCAACTTCTATTCCAGTCCCTTCGCATCCGCCGGCACGCCATGCCCTACACCGTTCTGGGCCTGCCTCGATTGCCGCAACGCGGTCATTACCGCGCGCAAGCTGCCTGCCATTCTCACCTTTCTCTCCTTCGTCGACGCTCAGCGGATCGGCCTGAGTGCTGCTGATTGGACCGCCAAGTTTGGTCATGCCCATGATCGCATCGTTCAGCAGATTCTGCCTGCCTTCGCCGAAGACGTCGTGACAAGGGCCCGTGCGCAAGTCGCGAACGACCCTCCCACGGTCTATCTGCCGCCAGAGGCACGGGCATGACCGTTGTCCAGCTTCTGGCGGAGAGCGACGATGAGCGCGATGCCCTCCCTGTGCTTATGTCCGCGCCTTTGCGCCCCGGCTGCGATCGCGCGCATATTTCACGATACGGCGATCCAGTGTGGGATCTGGCTCCCGGCGTATTTCGCGACAACGCGCGGCGCTGCCATGTCACGGTACATTTCGGCGGTATCAAAGACCCATCCATTGCTGATGCCCTGCGCCAGATTCTCCATGCGCGGCTCAATGTCGATCTCCCCGGTCACCGTTCGCGGCTTGAGCCGGCCGGGGTGCGCGGCGAGGCCAACCGGACCTTGCGCTTTTTCGACTTCGTCAAGGCTCAGCTGGGGCGTTTCGATCTCGCCCGGGTCGATCAGGCTCTGGTCGATCGCTACGCCGGAGCCTTGCGCCTAGCCGGGCTGCGCCCAGTTGCAGCGGCAGCGCTGCTGCGGATCGTCTTTGACCTGCACGAGTTGCAGCATCATCTGCCGACTGCGCGCCTGTCCTTCGAACCGTGGCCGGGACGAAGTCCGTTTTCCGTGGCGGGCGCAAAGCATATTGCAGGGGAGAACCGGACGCCGCGCATTCCTGAAGCGATCATGACGCCGCTGCTCTCCTGGTCGTTGCGCTACGTGACCTGCTACGCAGGCGATATCCTTGCCGCACGGGCAGAACTCGATTGCCTTGAAGCAACGCGCAACCGTCTGATTGCCGCTGAGGAAGGTCTGGATCCCGCTGTTCGTCGGTTACGGCAACGCCAACGCCTCCTCGACTATGTTGCATCCTTGCGGCAGCATGGGCGCGGCATTCCGATCTGGACCACGGCACATAACGGCGCAACGCGAACAGATCCGCAAACCGGCGCCGTCACGCCGCCGATCAACTACCACCTGATCCACCTCCATGCCGGTATCAACGCGCAGGCCGAACCTGCCATGCACCTTGGCCTGGCCACGGGTGCACCAGACCTCATCGCCGCTGCCATCGCAGAACTCGGCACCGAGATTGGCGGCATGGATACGCCCAATTCTGCCGATCCCGATACGGGCATGCCTTGGCGCACCCGCTTCGATGCCAAGGTTTTGCCCCTCGAGGAAGTCATGCTGCAGTCCGCAGCCTATATCGTATGTGCCTTTCTCTCAGGCATGCGGGACAGCGAGATCCAAGCCATGAGGCGGGGATGCCTGTCTATTACCAAAGCCGAAGACGGTACGATCTTGCGGCATCGTATCAAGTCCACTGCTTACAAGGGCAAGCGCGGCGGCGGCGAGGAGACCGAGTGGGTTACCATCGCGCCGGTCGCTGAAGCCATCGATGTCCTCGAACGCCTTTCCGCGCGGGCGGGACAAGCGCGCGGAACAACGACCCTGTGGCCAGTCCTCACGCTTCGGGCCAATACCAAGACGCACGTCTCTGCAGAGATAGTCCGGCAACTCAACCGGTTCCGCGATCACCTCAATGACCACTTCGGATCCGCGCAGGCACCCGTCATTCCTGCCGGACCCGACGGCCGACCATGGCGTCTGACAACGCGTCAGTTTCGCCGCACAATCGCCTGGCACATCGCCAACCGGCCCTTCGGAACAATTGCCGGCATGATCCAGTACAAGCATGCGAGCGTTGCGGCTTTCGAAGGCTATGCTGGCAGCAGCCGGTCCGGATTTCGGGGAGAGATCGAAGCCCAGCGTGCGCTTGGCCAGATTGACGATATCCTTGTCTACTTCGACGAGCGGCAAAGTGGCGCACGCCTTGGCGGACCTGCCGCGAACAGGGTCGGAGTTGTGCTTGATACTGCCGCCCACGAGTTGGCGCCGCTACCTGCCATGATTGCCGACCGTCCACGTCTGCGCACCATGCTGGGCAGTCTCGCGCGGACATTGCATGTCGGCCCGCTGGCCGATTGCTTCTTTGATCCGGCAACCGCCCTGTGCCTGAACCGGAGTTCGGAGCCAGGCGCAAGCGGGCCAATGATCTCCATGTGCGAACCGGTCCGCTGCCCCAATGCCTGCATCGCCGAACGGCATCGCCCGGCATGGCAGCGCGGTGCTGATGAGGCACGGTTGTTGTTGCGCGAGAAGCGGCTTCCAGAGCCGCAGCGGGTGACGCTTCAGGCCGAGGTGGCCAGAATCCAGCGTGTTCTTGAACAGATCGCACCGGGTACCGCCACACCGCATAACGGTATGGCGGGAGAGGAAGAGGAGGCGGGTTTGCGGGTGACGGATTGAAGGAGCGGAAGACAGTTTCCCTCCGCCCGTCGTGGAGACCTGCCATGTCCCGATCCTACCCTGCGACGCCGCGAGCCGACGTTTATTCGCGCATCACCACCGAGATTGTATCTGCCATCGAAGCCGGGGCCGGCGATTGGCGCATGCCCTGGCACCATGATGGCGCTGCCACCACCAGGCCGCAGAACGTCACCTCTCGCCGCCGCTATCGCGGCGTCAACGTGCTCGCGCTCTGGATCGCAGCCGAAGCGGCTGCCTATTCCAGCGGTCTTTGGGGGACCTATCGCCAGTGGGCATCGCTTGGCGCACAGGTCCGCAAAGGTGAACGCGGAACGACGGTTGTGTTCTGGAAACAGGCCGCATCGCGCGCCGATGATGATCATGACGATGGCGAAGCCGGACCCGGCCGCATGTTCGCGCGGGCCTTCACCGTGTTCAACCTCGCCCAGGTCGAGGGCTATGAACCCCCACCTGTCGCAGTTCTACCCGAGGGCGAGCGGTTCGGGCACGCCGAAGCTTTCGTCGCGGCCCTCAAGATCCCGATCACCGAGGGCGCCTACGATGCGCACTACCGGATCGACCTCGATCACATCTTCATGCCGACCTTTGCCTCGTTTCGGGATGCATCAGCACAGATGGGCACGCTTTTGCATGAGGCGGCCCACGCCACAGGGGCAAAGCACCGGCTCGACCGCAACTTTGCCGAACGTTTCAAGCGCGACAGCTTGGCGATCGAGGAAATTTGCGCTGAACTGACCGCATCGTTCGTACTCGCCGACCTCAGGATCGCTCACCATCCGCGGGCCGATCATGCCGCCTACGTAGCATCGTGGTTGCGCGCACTCAAAGACGACCCTCGCGCCATCTTCACCGCCGCCAGCAAGGCGCAGGCGGCCGCCGATTGGATGCACGCCCAGCAGCCCCAGCCTGAGGAGATCGCCGCATGATAAGCGCCCCGAAAATTTGCGGTAGAAGTCACATTAGGGCTGGACTGTCAGGATAT
>NZ_ATDO01000114.1:0-124705 GCF_000445085.1 Sphingobium sp. HDIP04
GCCTTATCTGGACAGTCTGCACCGTGCCTGACGCACCATTGAACGGTATGCTTTGGCGCGACGCAGGGGGGCATCAGGCCGGATGAAGCGCTATCCATAAGCTGGCGTAATCCGGCCTGATGACCACCGTCCCGCAGGCGCGCAACGTGTGCGATCTGGAGTCGGGAGGGGGTCCGGGGGAGGGACTGACAAGCTGTGGATAATTCAGGTGCGTCGATCGTCATTCAGGAGCGCCGGACGGCGGATGGCCTGGACTCCTACATCCCGGTAATTCTGCGTGATGGTGCGATCTATGATCTCCACCTTGAGCGCTACTTCCTCGATTTGCCGCTGAACGGTTCGCGTTCGCGACACTCGTTGCGCGCCCATGGTTATGATGTTCTGGTCTGGGTTCGCTTTCTCGCTTCGGCCCGCGGCAAGTCTGTCTGGCAAGCCGATGCCGATGATGTCGGTGCCTATCATCGTGCCCGGCGGCGCAGCGATGCTGAGTTCCGGATTTCTGCATCGACGTGGAACCGGGCGATTGCCTCGCTCGACAAGCTTTATCGATGGGCCGAACGGGAGGGGCTGATCGAGCGTACACCTTTTACGCATCGTCAGGTCTGGCGACGATCGCACGATGGGCGCCGTGCGGCGGTCACGGGCCGCAATAACGCCTATGAGCGCGCAGCCCGTCGTTCCGACGTCCGTTTCATCGATCTCACCGATTACCGCGCCTTCCGGGAAGTTGGTTTGCGCGGCCTGACCGTTGAAGGGACCGAGCGTCCTGGAGCGCGTGACCGCAATGGCGCGCGCAACGCGCTGTTCGCCGATCTGCTGGTCACCACCGGCCTGCGCCTGGAAGAGGCATCCCACTTGCTCGCAGCTGAGATTCCGGTTTGCGACGCCCGCTCGGAACGTCAGCGGCGGGTCGAGCTTCCGGCGGCACTCACCAAGGGTGACAGGGGGCGAAGCATGCTGCTGCCGCGCCGCTTGTTGCCGGTGTTTGACGCCTACATCGCCGTTGAGCGAGCCGCAGCCGTCGCCAAGTTCGCACAGCGCCGTGGCTGGGAAGCCATCGACCGCCCGATCTTCATCCACAGCCCCTCATTCGGGCAGCGTGCATTGCATCTCGTTGGCGGTGGCACGATGGACATAGAGGTCGTCACACCGGATGAACGCGCAAGGCTTGTTATTTGCGCTGACGATGGAACGCCGCGCGAAGCCGCGGTCCTCTGGCTGACCGAGGTGGGCCATCCTGTGTTGCCCAACTCGTGGGAAGCGATCTTCGCACGGGCGAGCCGCCGCTGCACGGACGCCGGCATCCCGGTCCGGCTTAGCCCCCATCAACTCCGGCATTCCTTTGCAGTCCACATGCTTGCCATGCTGATCCAGCGCCGCCTCGCCGACGCAGCGGCACCAGTGGGCGCCATGGAAGGTTATCGCCAGCTGGTCGGCGATCCGCTTCAACAGGTCCAGCGATTGCTTGGCCATTCGAGCCTCGCGACGACCTCTATTTATCTCGATCACCTCGCCACGCGTGCCGATACCGTTGATGCGGCAGTCGAAGAACTGCTGGCACTCGTACCAGGCTATCTTCGATCATGACCGCTGCTCCACGCAAAGGACGCAAGGTCAGCTTCGCGGCAGATACGGCTGCGCCCCAAGCCGATCCATGGTCGCAGATCAGCACGCTGCGCTTCATGATTCATCCCTTATATGGCGGCGAGCTGCTCGTCGATTTCACGGGCTTGCGGCCACGCGGCCTGGCGCTCGCATTTGCCCGGAGCCTGTTCATGCTGGCTGCTCCGCGCGGCCCCATCATGGTACGTTCGTCGCTCAAGACATACGCCAACCAGCTGCCAAGCTTCTTTTCCTACCTGGCCGGGACAGGCGACGGGATCAACGGCCCTGCTGACCTTCGTGCCCATCACATTGATGGATTTGAGACATGGCTCAGCGCGCAGGGCAAGTCTTGCGTGCATGGACCAACCTATGTCGCCAAGGTCGTTTCCGTCCTTCGTCGCATCGCGGACGACAGCCCCGAGCTTGTCGATTGCGGCTTGCGGGAACGACTGCGCTACGTCAGCTCACACGCACACGTTCGTTCCCGTCCACGCGATGCCTACAGTCCGTATGTAGCCCGCCAGCTGCGCGATGCGGCACGCGCGGATATCGCTGCGATCGAGGCGCGCTTGCGGTCGGGGCCGCAGTTCGATGAGGTGCCGCAGATCGATGGCGCATATTGCAAAGCCCATGCTGCCATCGAGACATACGGTGTTCTGGGCTACCGTGATCCCACGTTTCAGAGCCTGTACAAGCTGCGCAAAAAGCGCGATCTCACCAGTGACAGGCTTAACCTGAGCCTCCACGCAGCCCACTATCTTACTGCCGACGATATCGTCCCGCTTCTTGTTCTGCTCTTAATCGAGACAGGGCTTGAGCTGGAGTGCTGCAAGTCGCTCACCCTCGATTGTCTGCGCAATGCCGCAGGGGGTACCGTCGATATCGCCTACACCAAGCTGCGGGCACACGGTGCCGAGCACAAGACAATCCGGGTGCGTGATCGCGGCTCATCCACCGCTGGCGGTCTGATCCGACGCATCATCGCCCTATCGTCCAAGGCCAGGGTCCATAACTCCAGCGATAACCTTTGGGTCTATTTTCAGCCGGGCGAGATCACCGCAGGTATTCGTCAACTGCGCTTGAAGGTCAGTGCCTGGACGCAGCGCCATTGTATTACCGATGATCAGGGTAAACCGCTCCACCTGTGTCTTTCGTATCTGCGCAAGACGCACAAGGCCTTGTGGTATCTCAAGACCGAAGGCCACATGGCCCGCTTCGCCGTAGGTCATACCGTCGATATCGCGGCACGGCACTACGCCGATATTCCCTCCCTCAGACCGCTGCACGAGCAAACCGTGGCAGATGCCCTCGAAGAGGTGCTCGCTGGTCCAATGATCCTGCCTCCTCAAGACGAGGACCGGCTGCGCGGCGAGTTGGCAAGCCCTGATCCCGATGATGGGGGCATTTCAACCGCACTGCTCAATGGCGAACAAGACGTCTGGCTTGCAAGCTGTGGCAACTTCTATTCCAGTCCCTTCGCATCCGCCGGCACGCCATGCCCTACACCGTTCTGGGCCTGCCTCGATTGCCGCAACGCGGTCATTACCGCGCGCAAGCTGCCTGCCATTCTCACCTTTCTCTCCTTCGTCGACGCTCAGCGGATCGGCCTGAGTGCTGCTGATTGGACCGCCAAGTTTGGTCATGCCCATGATCGCATCGTTCAGCAGATTCTGCCTGCCTTCGCCGAAGACGTCGTGACAAGGGCCCGTGCGCAAGTCGCGAACGACCCTCCCACGGTCTATCTGCCGCCAGAGGCACGGGCATGACCGTTGTCCAGCTTCTGGCGGAGAGCGACGATGAGCGCGATGCCCTCCCTGTGCTTATGTCCGCGCCTTTGCGCCCCGGCTGCGATCGCGCGCATATTTCACGATACGGCGATCCAGTGTGGGATCTGGCTCCCGGCGTATTTCGCGACAACGCGCGGCGCTGCCATGTCACGGTACATTTCGGCGGTATCAAAGACCCATCCATTGCTGATGCCCTGCGCCAGATTCTCCATGCGCGGCTCAATGTCGATCTCCCCGGTCACCGTTCGCGGCTTGAGCCGGCCGGGGTGCGCGGCGAGGCCAACCGGACCTTGCGCTTTTTCGACTTCGTCAAGGCTCAGCTGGGGCGTTTCGATCTCGCCCGGGTCGATCAGGCTCTGGTCGATCGCTACGCCGGAGCCTTGCGCCTAGCCGGGCTGCGCCCAGTTGCAGCGGCAGCGCTGCTGCGGATCGTCTTTGACCTGCACGAGTTGCAGCATCATCTGCCGACTGCGCGCCTGTCCTTCGAACCGTGGCCGGGACGAAGTCCGTTTTCCGTGGCGGGCGCAAAGCATATTGCAGGGGAGAACCGGACGCCGCGCATTCCTGAAGCGATCATGACGCCGCTGCTCTCCTGGTCGTTGCGCTACGTGACCTGCTACGCAGGCGATATCCTTGCCGCACGGGCAGAACTCGATTGCCTTGAAGCAACGCGCAACCGTCTGATTGCCGCTGAGGAAGGTCTGGATCCCGCTGTTCGTCGGTTACGGCAACGCCAACGCCTCCTCGACTATGTTGCATCCTTGCGGCAGCATGGGCGCGGCATTCCGATCTGGACCACGGCACATAACGGCGCAACGCGAACAGATCCGCAAACCGGCGCCGTCACGCCGCCGATCAACTACCACCTGATCCACCTCCATGCCGGTATCAACGCGCAGGCCGAACCTGCCATGCACCTTGGCCTGGCCACGGGTGCACCAGACCTCATCGCCGCTGCCATCGCAGAACTCGGCACCGAGATTGGCGGCATGGATACGCCCAATTCTGCCGATCCCGATACGGGCATGCCTTGGCGCACCCGCTTCGATGCCAAGGTTTTGCCCCTCGAGGAAGTCATGCTGCAGTCCGCAGCCTATATCGTATGTGCCTTTCTCTCAGGCATGCGGGACAGCGAGATCCAAGCCATGAGGCGGGGATGCCTGTCTATTACCAAAGCCGAAGACGGTACGATCTTGCGGCATCGTATCAAGTCCACTGCTTACAAGGGCAAGCGCGGCGGCGGCGAGGAGACCGAGTGGGTTACCATCGCGCCGGTCGCTGAAGCCATCGATGTCCTCGAACGCCTTTCCGCGCGGGCGGGACAAGCGCGCGGAACAACGACCCTGTGGCCAGTCCTCACGCTTCGGGCCAATACCAAGACGCACGTCTCTGCAGAGATAGTCCGGCAACTCAACCGGTTCCGCGATCACCTCAATGACCACTTCGGATCCGCGCAGGCACCCGTCATTCCTGCCGGACCCGACGGCCGACCATGGCGTCTGACAACGCGTCAGTTTCGCCGCACAATCGCCTGGCACATCGCCAACCGGCCCTTCGGAACAATTGCCGGCATGATCCAGTACAAGCATGCGAGCGTTGCGGCTTTCGAAGGCTATGCTGGCAGCAGCCGGTCCGGATTTCGGGGAGAGATCGAAGCCCAGCGTGCGCTTGGCCAGATTGACGATATCCTTGTCTACTTCGACGAGCGGCAAAGTGGCGCACGCCTTGGCGGACCTGCCGCGAACAGGGTCGGAGTTGTGCTTGATACTGCCGCCCACGAGTTGGCGCCGCTACCTGCCATGATTGCCGACCGTCCACGTCTGCGCACCATGCTGGGCAGTCTCGCGCGGACATTGCATGTCGGCCCGCTGGCCGATTGCTTCTTTGATCCGGCAACCGCCCTGTGCCTGAACCGGAGTTCGGAGCCAGGCGCAAGCGGGCCAATGATCTCCATGTGCGAACCGGTCCGCTGCCCCAATGCCTGCATCGCCGAACGGCATCGCCCGGCATGGCAGCGCGGTGCTGATGAGGCACGGTTGTTGTTGCGCGAGAAGCGGCTTCCAGAGCCGCAGCGGGTGACGCTTCAGGCCGAGGTGGCCAGAATCCAGCGTGTTCTTGAACAGATCGCACCGGGTACCGCCACACCGCATAACGGTATGGCGGGAGAGGAAGAGGAGGCGGGTTTGCGGGTGACGGATTGAAGGAGCGGAAGACAGTTTCCCTCCGCCCGTCGTGGAGACCTGCCATGTCCCGATCCTACCCTGCGACGCCGCGAGCCGACGTTTATTCGCGCATCACCACCGAGATTGTATCTGCCATCGAAGCCGGGGCCGGCGATTGGCGCATGCCCTGGCACCATGATGGCGCTGCCACCACCAGGCCGCAGAACGTCACCTCTCGCCGCCGCTATCGCGGCGTCAACGTGCTCGCGCTCTGGATCGCAGCCGAAGCGGCTGCCTATTCCAGCGGTCTTTGGGGGACCTATCGCCAGTGGGCATCGCTTGGCGCACAGGTCCGCAAAGGTGAACGCGGAACGACGGTTGTGTTCTGGAAACAGGCCGCATCGCGCGCCGATGATGATCATGACGATGGCGAAGCCGGACCCGGCCGCATGTTCGCGCGGGCCTTCACCGTGTTCAACCTCGCCCAGGTCGAGGGCTATGAACCCCCACCTGTCGCAGTTCTACCCGAGGGCGAGCGGTTCGGGCACGCCGAAGCTTTCGTCGCGGCCCTCAAGATCCCGATCACCGAGGGCGCCTACGATGCGCACTACCGGATCGACCTCGATCACATCTTCATGCCGACCTTTGCCTCGTTTCGGGATGCATCAGCACAGATGGGCACGCTTTTGCATGAGGCGGCCCACGCCACAGGGGCAAAGCACCGGCTCGACCGCAACTTTGCCGAACGTTTCAAGCGCGACAGCTTGGCGATCGAGGAAATTTGCGCTGAACTGACCGCATCGTTCGTACTCGCCGACCTCAGGATCGCTCACCATCCGCGGGCCGATCATGCCGCCTACGTAGCATCGTGGTTGCGCGCACTCAAAGACGACCCTCGCGCCATCTTCACCGCCGCCAGCAAGGCGCAGGCGGCCGCCGATTGGATGCACGCCCAGCAGCCCCAGCCTGAGGAGATCGCCGCATGATAAGCGCCCCGAAAATTTGCGGTAGAAGTCACATTAGGGCTGGACTGTCAGGATATATTGCCGAACTGTCGGCAGCGCTGGTTGGCGCCGATGTGGGTCTCCCAACCACCCATCTCGACGATCATGCGGCCTATATCGGTTCCTGGCTTTCGATCCTGCGCAGGGATAATCGTGCTCTGCTCACGGCGGCGGCGCGGGCAGAGGAGGCCGCAGGCTACTTGCTGCGCGCAACGGGTCTTGCCCGCGAGGATGTGGATGAGCAGGCCGCCGCTTGAGCCGGTCGATAGTATTGCCTGTTCATGTGATCATCGCGATGACGGATCCAATGACCACAGTCCGCGTCTTTCCGGGAGGGGTCGGCAAACGCCAGATGTCTGCTCCCGACCACCTCAAGTCGTTCGCTAATTCGGTATTGAACGGCTGTTTCTCCCGGAACCTGCCACTCTCGTTCCAGCGACCAGCCAAACTGCTACGCGCCCACATTGTCGCCGTTGCGTTTGGGTCTGCGCCTCCTCGAAACCTGATGGGGTGGACGCCCCCCCGACGGCATCGATGTGCCAAAGTGGAGGTGTTGAAGCACCACTTTAGGGAGGCGTCCGTGTCAGAGGTTATCACAATCGGTCTGGATATCGCGAAGAATGCTTTTCACGCTCATGGCGCTGATGCGCTCGGCGCGATGGTGTTCAGCCGCAAGCTGTCACGCGGCAAGCTGTTGGATTTCTTTACGCACCACCCTCGATGCACAGTGGCACTCGAGGCATGCGGTGGAGCACACCACTGGGCGCGCGAACTGCAGGCGATGGGGTACAAGGTCCGCCTAATTCCGCCAGCCTACGTGAAGCCGTTTGTGAAGCGGCACAAGAACGACGCGGTCGATGCAGAGGCAATATGCGAGGCGGCGCAGCGTCCGGGCATGCGCTTCGTGGCGGTGAAGAGTGAAGAGCAGCAGGCGGCGGGTCTCGTATTCCGCACCCGCGATCTGGCGGTGCGCCAGCGAACTCAACTTATCAATGCAATCCGTGGGCATCTGGCGGAATATGGTTGGGTAGCACCGCGTGGAACGGCGCATATGGCAATGCTGGCAGACCTCCTCGATGAGGAGGAGATGGCATCAAGCCTGCCCGAGGCAGCTCGACCAATGTTCGCGCTCATGGTCGATATGCTCGGGGAACTGGAAAAGCGCATCGGCCTACTCGACCGCGAGATCGCACGCCGGGCGAAAGAAGATGAAGCCGCACGGCGGTTGATGACCATTCCGGGCATTGGTCCGATCGCTGCCACCGCGATCATCGCTCTGGCTCCACCCATCGAGACGTTCACCAAAGGCCGTGACTTTGCCGCCTGGCTCGGACTTGCACCGCGACAGCATTCCACCGGCGGTAAACAGAAGCTCGGTAGCATCTCCAAGATGGGTGAGCGCACCATTAGGCGGCTGCTCATCATCGGCGGGAGCTCGATGGTTCGTAGTGCATGCCGCCACGGTGCACCGGCCGGTTCATGGTTGGAACGAATGTTGGCGCGCAAGCCCCGCATGCTCGTCTCAGTGGCGCTCGCCAACAAAATGGCACGCATGGTGTGGGCGTTGCTCACAAAGAACGAAGATTACAGAGCTCCGGCTGCGGTCACGGCATAAGCTGAGGTCGCGGTCAGAGGCGTCGGGGACGTAGGCGGTCGAAGGAGGGTATGGCACAACAGTCGGCGAGACGGGACGGGAAGAACCAGTGAAATGGCAGAGCGCTATCCAAGCGCGCAAACCTGTAATGGATCCGGTCCGCGAACTCCCATACTGGCCCGCAGCTATGGCGCTGCTCATCGAGGCCGGACAGATGACAGCATCCGACTACGTGCCAGCATACCCCGATTTATCGCTTGCATCCGAAGGGGCGTCCACAGATGCCGCTCATTCACCCTGTCCGCCGCGCGATCGCAGGAGTCGAATTGAAATCTTTCCGAAGCTTCCGCCAATTCTTCAGTGATCCTTGTCGGCCTTCTTGGCTGCGTCCTCGCGCTGCTTGAGTTGCTGCTTCCGGACCTGACCGGCCTCGTCGAAGAACTCGTAAGGCAGTGCGTCAAAGACGTCCCCGAGGCTCGAAGGGTCGTGTCGTGACCAGAGAAAGAATGGATCCACTAGCTCGATGATCGCCAATAGCCTGGCCCATTGAAGCGGCTTTGGCGATGTCATTAGGAGTGTGTCAATCGGCACCGGATATTCACCCCTGATAAGCGCCCAACATTGACCCCCTGATAGTGTGCCAGGATCGTCGGCATGGGGGTGAGGCGGCGGAGGGCGTAGCCCGGAGCCGGCTCACCCCCATGCCGATGGCGTTTCTCCTGGCCTATCAGGCAGCTTCGCGGTTCTTGAAGCGCCAGCTCTCGTTACCGGTTTCGATGATATCGCAATGGTGCGTCAGCCGGTCGAGCAACGCGGTGGTCATCTTGGCGTCGCCGAACACCGAGGGCCATTCGCCGAACGCGAGGTTGGTGGTCACCATGATCGAGGTTTGCTCGTAGAGCCGGCTGACCAGGTGGAACAGCAACTGACCGCCAGACAGTGCGAACGGCAGATAGCCCAGCTCGTCGAGGATCACCAGGTCGAGCCGGGACAGATGATCGGCAATGCGCCCTGCTTTTCCGGCGCGGGTTTCAGCTTCGAGCCGGTTCACCAGGTCGATGGTGTTGTAATATCGGACCCTGGCGCCGGTGCGCACGCAGGAGCGCCCGATCGCAATGGCAAGGTGGGTTTTCCCGGTCCCGGTTCCTCCGACCAGCACGGCATTGCGCTGGTTGGCCAGGAAGGCGCCGGTCGCCAGATCGCGCACCAGTCCCTCATTGATCGGCGTATCGGCAAAGTCGAACGCCGTAATTTCCTTGGCCAGCGGCAGCTTGGCGATCGTCATCTGATATTTGATCGAGCGCGCCTGTTTTTCGTCGATCTCGGCCTTCAGCAGATCGCCGACCACGCGGCTTGGGCCATGCTGTCGCTTTACCGCATCGGCGATCACCTCATCATAGGCGTGCCGCATGCCCGCGAGCTTGAGCGTCCCCATCATCTCCAGGATCTCGTGGCGTTCCATAGAACCTCCTCAGGCTATCGTAACGGGCGCAGTCGGCGACGGGCTCGTGATGAAGCCGGAGCGCCTCGGGCGTAGCGATGGTCAGCGGCGCCGATGGCTGGCGCTGACGGGTCAGGATATTGAGCACAACGTCGCGGCTGACGGTGCCACCGATCAGCGCCTCGGCGCAGGCGGCTTCCACGGCATCAAGCCCGTCGCTCAGGACCGCCGTCAGGATGCCGACCATCTGGCGGTCGCCATCAGCATGGCCACCAAGGCGGCGGCGTACCCGCTCGATTGCTGGCGGAAGCAACCAGTCCTTGAACGGCGCGCCGTTGCGCAGCGCGCCAGGCTTTCTCGCCAGCACAGGGACGTAATGCCAGGGATCATAGATCGTCTGCTCACGGCCGAACCGGCGGACATGTTCGCCGACTATCTCGCCTTCCTGCCGGATGACGACGCGATCGGCATAAGCATGGATGTCCACCGGTCGCCCCGCCGCCGATGCATGCACCGAGTATTTGTTATAGTCGAACCGCACCAGCAGCGTCTTTGATACCGACGCGGGCAGAGCGTGGAAGCCGTCGAACGGCCCGCGATAGGCGATCAGGGCGGGACGGTCCGCAGTCTCGAACACCTCCCAGACTGTGCGGTCCTTCAACTCGGGATGGGCGGCATGCTTCGACCGCGCCACACAGCGATCCTCCAGCCATGCGTTCATCTCGGCGTAGCTCCTGAACCGCAGCCGGGGTGTGAAGAAGCGTTCACGCACCAGGCCCACCTGATTCTCGACCTGGCCTTTCTCCCACCCCGATGCCGGCGTGCAGGCAACCGGCTCGACCAGATAATGTCCGCACATCTGCTGGAAGCGGCGATTATATTGCCGCTCGCGACCGGCAAAGATCGCATCGACCGCCGTCTTCATGTTGTCGTAGATGCCGCGCTGGCAGGCCCCGCCGAAGAAGGCAAACGCCTTGTCGTGCGCATCGAAGACCATCTCCTGGCTCTCGCGCGGATAGGCACGCACGTAAAACATCCGGCTATGACAAAGCCGCATGTGCGCGACCTTCACGGTGGTCGTCGCCCCGGCAATGACGACGATCTCATGGCTCCAGTCGAACTGGTAAGCTTCACCAGGTGCGAAGCTCAGCGGCACATAGGCTCCCGCCGTCACCGCTGAGCGCTCGCGATGCCAGTTTGCCGCGTACCGTCGGACCGCGTCATAGCCGCCACGATAGCCAAGACCCTGCAGCTCCTCGAACAACCTGACCATCGTCAGCCGCTCGCGCCGGGCCTTGCGGTCGTTCGCCTCCAGAAGCCTGTTCAGATCCGAAGCCCAAGGCCCCAACTTCCGCAAGGGCTGCACGCTGCGTTCGTATGTGAAAGCCGTCTCGCCCGAGCGCAGCACCTTGCGAACCGTATTCCGCGACACGCCAAGGTCTCGCACAATCTCCTTGATCGACTTGCCCTTAACGAAAAACTCGCGCCGGATGCGCGCTACCGTCTCCACGATCAGCATCTCCCACCCGCTCCCGCAGCAAAGTGCAAGAGCGTGAACCGCAATCGTTCAGGGGGTCAACTTTGGACGCCTATCACCCCAGAACTGGGGTCAACATTGCAGGCTTATTCACAGCAGGTTTATATATGCCTTTGAATCGCGCGTTGAAATGATATGATCTTCAAATGAACCGGATGGCAGATACCTGTGTTCAGGCTCATGGATGCCGCCTGATGACGCGCCTGCGCCCCTCGGGCCGCGGCAAGCCGTAGCGGCTCTCTGCCACGCTTCCGAGGACCGATGTCGGGATCGCGCTAATTCGATCCTATCCGCTTTGCGGACCTTCATCAGTGCCGGAGATCACATGACCGCTCACCTTTCCCCGTGCCCAATTGATCGGCCATTGAAATCGCGTCAGGCCGACATCGAAGCGGCTATGCTTCGCTACCTGTGTGCGGACGTTCCTCCAGCCGAAGCGGCCGAGACAGGAGCGGCCGCCAAGCGCCTCGTTGAATTTTTGATCGCGAGCCTGGAGAATTCCGACACCTTGCGGGGCGATGCGACAGTGCCAAACGAATTCCGCGCGCATTTCAGCCGGTTCGGCGACGGGCTTCGACCGATTATCAAGGATATTTTCGGCGACGCGGCCGATGACCGGTCACTGGCAAGGATAACCGATGGCTATTGGCATGCAGTGCGCTCCCAAGCCTGAACCAAGACGGATCTGGGTTACTCGAACCGGTCCCCATAACCGCCTCACTGCGCGCCGATTGCAAGCCGCTGGCTGGGAGCCGGTCGTCCAACCCGTCATGACGGTATCTCCCATCGTCAACTGTGCGCCGATGGCAGTGCCCGATGCCTTGGTTTTTACCAGCCTTCAGGGCGTGCGCCTTCATCCGTTCTTTCCCAGCCTGGCGAAGCTGCCTGTTTTCGCAGCCGGCGATCGGACGGCGCGATTTGCGCGAATATGCGGATATTCTAACGTTCTGTCGGCGAACGGCGACGTTCACGATTTGCGCGCGCTTATCAATCACCACATGCCAGCTGGGTCAGAGATTCTGCACATCAGCGCGTTGCAGCCCGCCGGTGATTTGCTCGGCATGCTGCGCCGCGATGGGTTTCTCGCGCGGAGGCGATGCGTTTACCAGACAATCGATGCACCTGTGATCGATCTGGAATGGGCAGTGGGCGCCTTGCCTGATATAAGCCATATTCTCATCCACTCGCCGCGAGCGGGCTTGCGGGTTGCCACCATCCTTCGGGAGGAATACCACATGTGGCACGGCACTGTTGCCTGCATTTCGCCCGCCGCTGCCCGGCCTTTTAGCAAACTACCTGTCACAACCACGATAGCGAATGCACCCACGGAAGCGGCGTTGTTGCGCACGCTCCCAGCGACCGATTCACGGCTGACCGGCACTAGGTTTGAGTGGATCGGCGGTCGGATCTACCGATCGCCCGCCACTCCCATAATGCGCAATCATGCGCCGCGCCCATGTCTTTGCCGCGAAAATCGGCTATTGAGCCAGCCATGATCCGCTTCCCTTCTGCTCTTCGGCGATCCAAGCCAGACATTGCCGTCGATTTTGGCACCTCGAACCTTCGCCTGGTCAGCCGTGATGGCGGCATTATTTTTGACGAGCCCTCGCTCTGCTGCTTCTCACGCCAAGACGGTGTGACGAAATTTGTCGCGGCCGGTGCTGCTGTCCGCGCGATGCTGGACCGTACGCCGCGCGGCCTCACAATAAAGCATCCGCTGTGCAGAGGCGTGCTTCAGGATATCGAGGCTGCCAAGGAATTGCTACGCTTTGCCTTGTCGCAGACTCGCAGCGCTCGCAGCGTTCGTTCGCCTTCAGCGCTCATCGGGATCCCCGCCGATGCGACACAGGCGGAACGCAGCGCCATGCTGACAGCGGCCAACGATGCAGGCTTTGGCGCCGTAGAGTTGATTTCGGAGCCGCTGGCCGCGGCCATCGGCGCCGGTATCGATGTGGAAGCGCCGCGCGGTGCGCTTCTCGTCGAATGCGGCGCGGCTACGACCGAAGTGTCGGTGTTTGCACTCGGCGGAAGTTGCGCTGCTGGTTCTGTCCGGGTCGGCAGCACAACGCTCGACCAGGCTATCGCCGACTATCTCCATTTGGAACATAAATTTCTGATCGGCCACAATACTGCGGAAGAAATGAAACTCGACTATGCTGGCCGGCAGCAGTCCAGCTCTTGCTCGAGTAGCGTGAGCATCACCGCGAAGGGGCGCTGCCTTCGCCGTGGATTGCCAATGACCCTAGAAATCCCACTGTCGGAACTCGACAGAATCGTAGACCGCCATTTCGAACAGATCGTGCGCGTGGTTCATGATGTGCTCGCGCAGACGCCCCCTGAGCTGAGCCAGGACATCTTCGATGTTGGCGTCATATTGACGGGTGGCGGAGCGCTTGTCCCCCGGATCGCCGACATGATTGCCCAGGCGACCCAGCTGCGCGTTTCGGTCGCCGCCGATGCCACTCATTGCGTCGCCAAAGGTCTTCATCATCTTCTGCAGGCCTGAACCATGTTGCAGGGTCTTTTCGGCGCTGGAGCCGCCTTACCGTTGCCCCTTAACATGTTTTTCTGATACAGGTATCCGGTGCGGCACAGGAGATGCATGTGCGTCTGACGCGCTACACCGATTATTCCCTCAGGGTGTTGATACACCTTGCTCTGCACGACGAACGCCTGTGTTCGATCGGCGAAATTTCACGAACCTACGATCTTTCTCACAACCATCTCATGAAGGTGGTCAACGCGTTGGCGCATGAAGGCTTCATCGAGACGGTTCGTGGAAGAGCCGGCGGGATGCGCCTTGCCAGGTCGGCCGATCTCATCACTGTTGGCGAAGTCGTCCGCAAGACCGAAGAGGGCTTCCAGCTTGCTGATTGTTCCGGTTGCACGCTCGCCCCGGCGTGCGGTCTAACCGGCGTGCTTGCAAAAGGCATGCAGGCGATGATGACCGTGTTTGATTCCTTCACGATTGCAGACCTGCTCAGCGACCGCGTCACCATGCGGCGCCTCACGAACCGAGAGGCGCCTCTGGCATAGAGGTACAGCGATTGCAGGTCTATGCGGGGGCCTCGCCTGTTCCGGCAAGATAGGCTTCAGCCGTTTCAATATTGAGGCGATGACTGATCAGCATCGCGTTCAAATCAGCATGAAGGCCATCGTCGCGCACCCGCGGCAACAGGATCTCAAGCTTCTTGACCACCCACCGCTGCCCCCGGTTTAAAAAATGGAGCCGCTGTTCAAGATCTGTGATTGCGAGCGCCTTCCCGTAAAAATCGCCTGTTTGGCGCGAGGGCTCATGACCTAGCCGCTTTATATGGTGCGTGAGCATGGCGCACCACCGCGCTTCATCCCTGCGCACCGTCAGCATCAAGTCGCGATGCCCTGGCTCGGCCGACTGCCTGGCACTTGCCAGACTAACCCGCGCGCCGGCGCGCTCGGCTTCGAGCAGCTCGGTCAGCGCGCGCACAAGCTCGTCTCGTCCCGCATAACCCATATAGACGTCATCGGCTTGCGCTGCATAGCACACCGGGGAGGATGGTTCGTCGCTCATGCCGAGATGGTCGCTGCAGCTTTGAGGCCCGCACGAATGCGATCCATGACGCCCGGAGCATGGCGAAAGCCAGATCGGCGCCGTCCGGACCGCTCGCCGAGGCGATCCAAGCCCATTTCGGCAGCACCGCCGCTTTAGCGGAAGCGTTCATTGCTGCGGGCGCCGGTCATTTTGGTTCGGGCTGGGTCTGGCTGATTGCCCGACATGGCACACTCGAGGTCGTTTCGACCCATGATGCAGCCACGCCGTTCCTCGAAGAGGGTAGCACGCCGCTCCTCACCTGCGATGTCTGGGAACATGCCTACTATCTCGATTATCAGCAGGACAGGCCGAACTGGCTAAAATCCTGGTGGGAGGAGCTGGCCAATTGGTCTTTCGCGGCGCAGCAGTTTGAGGCATCGCGCAACAGGAGCCCCGGTTGGCATTATCCTTTGCCCATCACTGGCTGAATGAGATGACGGTGCCGGAAACGCGGATCGCGACCCGCATCATTTGACTTTGTAACCGCCCGATTGCATCATGTACCGATGCAGACTCGACGCTGTCATTATCGCTTCCGCCACCATGGGGGTCAGCTTCTCGCGGGCATCTAGCCCCGGGTTCTGGTGCGCGCTGCCCCGAACTCGGGGCTTCTGACATATCCCGTTTCAACGGACCAGTCCGGCTCGGCCGGATGGCGTCACTCGCGGAAAGCGAAAATACTATGAGCAAGAGCAAGGCGAGCCGTCGGCCGCCCATCCATATGATCGAAGCCGAAGCTGATGCGCTTGCCGACCTCGCAATGGCAGCGCAAGATAGGCTACCGCAGGTGAGCGAGCTGTTGTTGACCGAAATCGGTCGCGCGAATGTGCACGCTGCCAATCGGGTCCCCCGCGACGTCGTCATCATGCATGCCCACGTCGAGTTCGTCGATGAAGCCAGCGGCAAGAATTATAGCTATCAGTTGGTCTATCCCCGCGATGCAGACATTGCCGCTGGTAAAATCTCCATTCTGACCCCCGTCGGGGCAGGCCTTATCGGCCTGCGCGAAGGACAATCGATCTTGTGGCCGGATCGCGACGGCCACGAACGAACGCTGAAGATCACGCGCGTTTCCCAAGCGCAAACAGCTATTTAATCCTATTTTCTAGAGAGGCTTATTCATGAGCGCATCCATGCTGGATCAGGCACTGACTCGTCTCGAGGATGCTGCCCGCCATCTCAGGCTCGATCCAGACGTTCTGGAAAAACTCAAATATCCCCGCGAAACGACAAAGACGCGGCTGCTGATCCGAATGGATGACGGCTCGCGCAAATCGTTCATGGCCTGGCGCTGCCGCTATGACGATACACGCGGCCCGACCAAAGGTGGCATCCGCTTCCATCCGGATGCCACCGTCGACGAAGTAGAGACGCTCGCTTTTTGGATGACGTTCAAATGCGCGGTCATGAACCTGCCTTATGGCGGTGGCAAAGGCGCCGTCCAGGTCGATCCCCGCAAACTGTCGAAGGCCGAGCTCGAGCGGCTGTCGCGCGCCTATATGCAGGCCTTCTCCTCGATCATCGGACCCGATCGGGATATTCCGGCACCGGACGTCTACACCAACGCCATGATCATGGGCTGGATGGCCGACGAATATGCTTCGATCGTTGGCCGTGTCTCACCGGCAGTCATCACCGGTAAACCCATTGCACTGGGCGGATCGCTGGGCCGCGATGATGCTACCGCGCGCGGCGGCTTCTATCTGCTTCGCCATCTCGAAGCGGAACTTGGTGTCGGTCCCGGCGCGCGCGTCGCGGTGCAAGGGTTCGGAAATGCTGGAAGCCACATAGCGCGGCTGCTTGACGGTGCCGGCTATCTGATTGTCGCCGTGTCTGACTCGCGGCACGCGGTTTCTAACCCTGACGGATTGTCGATCGATCGTTTAGTCGAGGCTAAACATGGCAAAGGACTTGCCAGCCTTGTCGGATCGAACGGAACAGAGGCGATCGCGCTTGAGGATCTCATTGCAACCGACTGTGAGGTGCTAGTTCCCGCCGCCCTTGAAAACTTGATCCACGCGGACAATGCCCAGCGCGTTCAAGCGAAAGTAGTCCTCGAACTGGCCAATGGTCCGGTCACCCCTGAGGCAGACGCCCTACTCGCTGCACAGGGTGTCGCGGTTCTCCCGGACATTCTCGCCAATGCCGGCGGTGTCACGGTTTCCTATTTCGAATGGGTGCAAAACCGGCAAGGCTTTTATTGGACCGTTGCTGAAATTCACGAGAGACTCAAAGCGAGCATGGAGGCTGAGGGCCGCGCCATCTGGGAAAGAGCCGGTGGCGCCAAGATCTCGCTTCGAACCGCAGCCTATGTCCATGCGCTCGGACGACTGGCAGAAGCCATCGAAGCGCATGGAACCCAGCAATTTTTTACATCATGATAATACTGCGATAAGTGCCGAACGATCAGGCCGCGAGCAATTCGTCGGCAGGTCCGAAAAATTCGTCATGGATCCTGTCGGGGGCACACCAGGAAGCGATAGGGTAGAAACCGCATCTTGCTCATCCACCGTCTTTGCGCGGATTATGTCCTATCCAAGCTGCGGGTTTTCTTGCTGAAAGCGATTTCGATTGAAGCCTCATCGATCTCATCGATAAACTTTCCGCTTGCGACCAGAAGGCATTCCTGACGTGCCATCTCCATTTTGAGACCGGCCAGGTCTGGCCAAACGCCAGGCCGCCTCCCCGGAAAGCTACCGGAACTTCTCCACCGGCACTCCCCCGAATTCTCCCCGTGCCGACATTCTCGAGGACCTGCGGTGAAGCCGCTTGCGTGCTATCCCTCGTCAGATCCAGCATCACAGGAGATTTCGGGCAACCGCGGCAAGACTGAGTACAAGCGCGACAAGGCTCGGGATGATGACCGCCGCTCCGCAGATGAAGGCGAAGACGCCCACCCAATTCCAACTCCGTGCCTGTACCATCACTGCGTCCTTTGCCCAACAATACCCGCACCGCCATCCTTATCCCAAACGATTTGCCTCGCCCTCGGTTTCGGGTCGCCAATCGTCACGTTCGACAAGAGGCCGGTCTAACGTGGCGTCAATCAAGACTCTCTCGGCCGCTCCATCAAGATCATCAAATTGTCCCGTGCGCATCGACCAGAGAAAGGCGCCCAGCCCAGCAAGACCCATCACCAGCGCGACCGGCACCAACCACAGGATCCCGCTCATCGGGTAACATCCAATGGAACGAGGGGCGGCGCCGGCGCCCGACTGCTAAGGCGTGATCCGCGTGCTGCGGGAATTCGCAAGGAGTTCGCAACGACCGAAATCGATGAAAGCGACATGGCGACGGCAGCTAGCAGTGGCGTGACATAGCCGGCCATGGCAACAGGAATCACCAATATGTTATAACCGACGGAAAGCGCCAGGTTTTGGCGGACACGTTGCCGGGCCGCGCGCGCGATCTGCACAGCGCGCGGAACCGCATCGAGATCCTGGCCGAGATACACGATATCCGCAGCCGCCCGACCGATGTCAGCGGCATTGGACGGAGCCATCGAAACATGCGCCGCCGCCAGCGCTGGCCCATCGTTCAGCCCATCACCCACCATCAAGGTCAGGCGCTGACTGTCCGCAAGCGCTTGAAGCCGCTCCACCTTCTGCTGCGGCAGCAACCCGGCACACCAGTGGGCGATACCGATCGAGGTCGCGAACCCCGACACAGAAGCAATGTGGTCGCCCGAAAGCAGTTCGAGAGGCAGCCCAAGCGCCTTGAGCTTGGCGACCGCTTCCCGCGCACTCGTCTTTTCAACGTCCAAGAAGGCGAAATGGCCGGCAAGCTCGCCATCGACGGACAACACGGTCTGTAAACTCCCGCCCTCGCCCATACCTGGCGCCAAGGCCCAATCCGCACGTCCGAGGCGAAACAACTGGCCGTTCTGCTGGGCTTCCAAGCCCCGGCCCGGCAACTCGGAAAAACTGTCCAGATCAAGGCCGGACAAGACGCCGCTGTTGGCGGCGATCGCGCGTGCGACAGGATGATTGGACCGCGACGCCATCGCCATCACGATCGCGCGATAGGATTCATCGATGGCGATCTCGCTCACTCGCAAATCGCCTTGGCTGAGGGTGCCGGTTTTGTCGAAAATCACGATATCGACCTGCGCAAGCCGCTCGAGCGCGCTCCCATCCTTGAGCGCGATGCCGTGCTCGAACAAGCGCTTCGCCGCGGCGACCTGAACCATGGGTATGGCGAGACCAAGCGCGCAGGGACAGGTCACGATGAGCACCGAAATAGCAATAGTCAGCGCCCGATGCCAATCGCCTGTGTCAAGGAACCATCCGGCAAACACGGCCAAGGCCAGTGAATGGATAATTGGCGAGTAATAGGCCGCGACACGGTCAGCGAGGCGGCGATAGCGGGCTCTGCCCTGCTCGGCCGCTTCCATCATTCGCACCATTTCGGATAGAAAGGACCGCGCGTGGCTGTTGGTCACACGCACCTTGAGCGAACCATTGAGATTCAGCATGCCCGAAACGAGCGCGCTTCCCGGCCGGACCGACGCCGGCATCGCCTCGCCCGTGACCGCGGCAGTGTCAAGATCGCCCTCGCCCGCGAGGACCAGACCATCCAGCGGAATACGCTCGCCTGGCGCGATGAGGATGATGTCGCCCACCGCGACATCCTCGAGAGGCCTAAATGCGCGCGATCCATCGGCGCCAATCACATTCGCTCCCGCAGGCGTCATTCGCGCCAACCCGATCACGGCCGAGCGCGCCTTGTCGCGCATGGCATGGTCGAGCGTTCGCCCAACGAGCAGAAAGAAGATGAGCGTCACGACCGCGTCGAAATAGGCATGGCGTCCGAAGTGCAGGGTGTCGTAGATGCTGAGACCCAGCGTCAGGACGATGCCGATCGAGATGGGCACGTCCATATTGGTGCGTCCCGCGCGCAAAGCCGACCACGCCGACAAGAAGAAGATGCGCCCCGAAAAGAACACCGCGGGAAGCGCGAGCAGCGCCGAGATGAGATGAAACAGTTGCCGTGTACCGGGCTCGGCGCCTGACCAGACCGACACCGAAAGCAGCATGATGTTCATCGCCGCGAAGCCGGCGACCGCTGTCGCGACGATCAGCCGACGCTTTTCGGGGTCGGTGCGATCGTCCGGTTGGCTGAGAAGATTTGCCTCGAAGCCCGCCTCGTTCAGCGTTGCCAGCAAAGGCGGTGCACTCGCGGTTTGCGCTTGCCGCCAAGTGATGGTCACACGCCGCGTCGATAGGTTGACCCGAGCCGCTACCACGCCTTCGAGGTCGCCGAGGATGCGCTCGATCTTCGCCATGCATCCGCCGCAATGCGCGGTCGGGACCGACAGTTGCGTCCTCATCGTACCGTCATCCAACGTCTGGCTGGCGAGAATGAGTTCATCGACCGATTGCCCAGTCGATGATGTCGGCGCCTGGATGGCGGGCACGGGGTGGCTGGCCATGCCTAGGCCTGCGTGTCTGAGACCGCGCGATAGGCATGCCAGGTGGCATGTCCGAGCCACGGGAATATGATGATGAGGCCGATCAAACACGTCGCCGCGCAAAGGGTGAAGAGCGCAAGGACGATGGCCCCCCAGACGATCATCGGCGCGAGGTTGTTCCAGACCAGCGCCATGCTCGTTCCCATCGCCGTGAGCGCATCGACCCTGCGATCGAGGAGCATCGGAATGGAGAAAACACTGATCGCAAAAGCGAATGAGGCGAACAGGCCGCCCACCACCGTGCCGACCCCGAGAATGATCCATCCCACCGGCTCGGTCAGCAGGAAGACGGTTATATGAGGCAAGCCGGGAAAGGGGCGGACGCCGAAGAACAACGCATAGATGAGCACGGCGGATCGCATCCACAGCAGCATGAGAAGGCTGAGCAGGACTCCGGTGAAAAACACCTGCGGACCCGCCGCCGGCTTCACCAGGAGCATTGCGCGTAGTGACGTATCGCGTCCCGCTTCTCGGCTGCGGCTCTTTTCATAGAGCCCGATGGCAAGCAGCGGGGCAATGATCATGAAACCGGCAAGCGCGGGAAAAAGAATATAGTCACGGCCATACAGCGCGAGAATCGCGACGGCGGCGAGAGACAGAAGGAAGATGCCCAGACCATAAGCTAGGCTCGGCATCGGCCGATGGAAAAGATCCTGCCATCCGGCCTTGAGCCATTGGAAACCGATGGAAGCGGGAAGGTGGCGCTGGAACCGCGCGTTCCGGGTCTCCTCGATGCTCGAGGTCTGGCTCAGCAAGCCATAAGAGGCGTCTTTATCGCTCATGTCCCGCTACCTTTCAGCACGCCGATTTCGCTGCGCGATACTGGCCGTCACCGCTCGCGCGTTCCTTCAAATGTCCCACGCATTCGGGCTGCGAGCGAAAGGCGACATACAGAAAATGCGCGTTCGCAAGAACGAACAGCAAAAGGCCCGCCGCCACCAGCGTCCAGACCAGCCACCGGGATCGGGATCGCATGGCTGTCATCGCTGAGGCGCGCTCAGGGAATGAACATAGAGCGCCAATATCTTGATATCCGTGTTCGTAAGCCGCTCGTCCCACGTCGGCATGTGCCCCTGGCGTCCGCCATGGACGGTCTCCACGATCTGATCGATGTCTCCTCCATAGATCCAGCGCGCGTCTGTCAGATTGGGCGCGCCGACATCGCGCTTCCCGCGCGCATCCTCTCCATGGCAAATCGCGCAATTGGCCAGGAACACCTCGCGCCCCGATACAATCGACGCCCGTTTGGCATGGGTGACGAACTTGGGATGGGACAAGGAATAGACGTAGTTGGCCGCCAGGGTGACCTGATCTGCATCGAGTATGCCGTCGCGTCCGAACGAGGGCATCTGCGACACGCGCCCCTGCGGATGTTCTACATTGACCCCGACGCGCATGGTCTGCGCGATCGTCTCGAGATCGCCGCCCCAGATCCAATCGTCATCGGTCAGATCGGGATAGCCGTACCCCCCCTTGGCATTGACGCCGTGGCAGGCGGCGCAGTTATCGCCGAACAACCGGTGGCCGGTACTGCGCACGATGGTCATGAGCCGGGGGTCGGCCGCGATCTGCTCAAGGCTTTCGCTCTCGATCCGCTTCATCCAGTCGGCCCGTCCCGCTTGCGAATCGACCAGGTGCTTTTCGACCGAGGTGCGCTGGTCGGTGTTGAGAATGCCCTTGGTGTAGGTGTCGCCCAAGGGCCAGGTGGGCATGAGAATCCACCAGGCGAAAGCGAAGAGATGGGTGACGATCAGGAAAATCAGCACGCCCTTGGGGACCGGCGTATCGAGTTCCTTGATGCCGTTCCAGACATGGCCGGTCGTTTTATGACCGCTGACGGGATCGCGTTCTACGTCCATGGCTTGTCGTCCTGATCGAGAACGCTTTGTTTGGCTCGCTTGAACTTGCCACGGTTGGACGGCCGAAACGTATAAATGAGGACACCGATCATCAGGCCGATGAGGTAGAACAGCCCCCAGCTTTTCGAGAATGCAACAAGAGCCTCGTGGCTTATGTCCATGCCTGCCTCCTCATGTTATTTCACCGGCTCTGGCGGCCTCTGCGGCGCGGCCGTATTCTGGTACGGCACGTCGGTCAGCCGGCCGAGAACCTGAAGATAGGCGACCAGCGCGTCCATCTCGGTGACCTCAGTCGCTACATTGTCGAACACGCGAACCTGCGTCTCTTCGCCATAGCGCTCGGTGATGCCGGACGAGGTCGAGCTTTCCGGCGTCGCCTGGTCGAAGGCATCCACGCTCGCGTTCTCGATCATGGCATCGGTGTAGGGCACCCCTGCGGCCCGCAGCGCCTTGAGGTGCAAAGGCATATCGGCGAGCCGCAAGGGCGTCCGCGCCAGCCAGGGATAGGCCGGCATATTGGAAACGGGCACCACATCGCGCGGATTGGTCAGATGGGCGACGTGCCAGAAATCGGAATATTTGCCACCAACGCGGGCGAGGTCGGGCCCAGTGCGCTTCGAGCCCCAGAGCATCGGATGATCATATTTGGATTCGACCGCAAGCGAATAGGGACCATAGCGCTCAACCTCGTCCTGCAGAGTCCGGATCATCTGGCTGTGACAGGCATAGCACCCTTCGCGCACATAGATGTTTCGACCCGCCAGTTCGAGCGGCGTGTAGAGCCGCATGTCGGGCGCCTCCTCAACCGTCTCGTCGATCGTGAAAAGCGGGGCGATCTCGACGAGGCCGCCGACACTGGCAGCCGCGATGATGGCGAGCACGAAGCCTATGGCCGAGCGTTCGAGCTTGCGATGGAACAGTTCCGCCACGGCTCAGGCCCTCCCCGTCGCCGTCGCGACCTGCAGCGGGACATCACCCTCGATCGGCGCGTGAGACGACGCCGCGCGAATGGTCCTCCACATGTTGTAGGCACCGATCACCGCGCCGATCAGGAACAGAAGGCCGCCGAGCGTCCGCGCGATGTAATAGGGGTACATGGCCCTGAGCGAATCCAGGAACGAATAGGCGAGCGTGCCCTCCTCGGTATAGGTCCGCCACATCAGGCCCTGGATGATGCCCGAGTTCCACATCGCAAAGATGTAGACCAGCGTACCCGCCAGCGAGAGCCAGAAGTGCCATTCGACCAGGGCGGGCGAATACATCGCTTCGCGCTTCCACAAGGACGGCACCAGCGTGTAGAGCGAGCCGAACGTGATGAGCGCCACCCAGCCGAGCGCGCCGGCGTGAACATGGCCGACCGTCCAGTCGGTGTAATGCGAAAGCGAATTGACCGGCCGGATGGCGAGGAACGAGCCTTCAAAAGTCGAGATGCCATAAAAAACCGCCGCGACCATCATGAAGCGAAGCGTCGCATCATCGCGCACGCGGTGCCAGGCGCCGTTCAACGTGAGCAGGGCGTTGCCGGCCGAAGCCCATGAGGGCACGAGTAGCATCACCGAGAAGGTCATGCCCAGCGTCTGAACCCAGTGCGGCAGGGCGGTATAATGAAGGTGGTGGGAGCCCGCCCACATGTAGAAGAAGGTGATGCCCCAGAAGCTCAGGATCGAAAGGCGATAGGAGAATATCGGCCGCTGGGCGCGGATCGGAAGATAATAGTAGAGCATCCCCAGGAAGCCCGCCGTCAGGAAGAAGGCGACGGCGTTATGACCATACCACCATTGCACCATCGCGTCCTGGACGCCCGACCAGATGGTGTAGCTTTTCGCATGACCCAGTGAGACCGGGATCGCGAGATTGTTGATGATATGGAGAATCGCGACGACGAGGATGAAGGCCATGAAGTACCAGTTGGCCACATAAATGTGCGGTTCCTTGCGGCGCGCGAGTGTCCGGATGTAGAGGATGAAGTAGGTCACCCAGACGATCACCAGCCATATGTCGGCATACCACTCAGCCTCGGCATATTCCTTCGACTGCGTAACTCCGAGCAGATAGCCGCTCGCCGCGAGGATGCAGAACAGGTTATAGCCCACCAGCACGAACCAGGCCGAAAGCTGATCTGGAAGCCGCGCGCGCGAGGTCCGCTGTACGACGTGCAGCGAAGTGGCGATGAGCGCGTTGCCGCCAAAACCGAAGATCACGCCGCTGGTGTGCACCGGTCGCAGACGGCCGAAGCTTGCCCAGGCACCGTCGAAAGTCAGGTCAGGGAATGCCAGCAGCGCCGCAACCCAGACCCCCACGAACATCGCCACCACCGCCCAGGCCATGCTGGCGATGATCCCGGCCTTGATGGGTTCGTCATAGTAGCTTTGAAGACGGGATCTTGGCGGTTCCGGTCCCCAGATGTCTCGGATGACGGCGATGGCGCAAGCAGCTCCAAAAGCCAGGATCATCCAGCCGTGAATTTCCATCGTATCCTGAGTGCCTGCCGCGGCCAGAACGAGGCCACACATGCTAACGACAACGGATATAGCGAGCGCGATCTGACGCTCGGTCTGGGTCAAGGTCAGTATCATGGCCGATCTAATTCCCCCCTCATCGGTCATCGCCACGGGCTGACAGCGCAGCAGCGGGTTCCTCCCAACGGGCACACAGCTAGCGCTGAACCAGCAACACGCGGGTCAGACGGAAGTTCCCAGCTATCGCCCGGATTGTCTGATCCCGTCTTTGGGAAGACAAGCGCTGAATTTCAGAACCATACGAAAAGCGGAAGGCTAGAACCCGTGGCTGCCTGCCACTGCGCCAAGAACCGTGACGATCGCGATACCCAGCAATATTCGGTGAAGGATCTCCATTCGGGCAAAGTCTGCGGCGGGCTCGACCGATGTCATCATGCGGCGGTGGAGAAACAGCGGCTCAACCACGAAAAGCATCGCGGCGAACACGGCCCATAGCCCTACCATCGCATGCATCCACCAGAACCGAAGATCGAAAAAGCGGTCCCACATCTGCGCGCGATAGACCATCCAGAAGCCGCTAAGTCCCGCCATTAGCACCCAGATGCGCGCCTGCGCCGCAAAGCGCCCCTCCAGTCGATGAAAGGCCGCCAATCGCTCCGCGGGAGGATTGGCGGCGCGGACGGACGGCATCACCACAAGCGTCACGAACGCAACGCCGCCGATCCAGACGAGGACCGCCAGGACGTGAATGGCCCGGGCCAGGATGATGTCGTCCATGCCTCCGCTCCCTCAGGCCGCGAGCAGCTCGTCAGCCGGGCCGAAGAACTCATAGTGAATCCTGTCCGACGGCACACCCGCGAGCGACAGCGTCGAGACCGCGTGACGCAGGAAAGGTCGTGGGCCGCAAATGTAGAAATCGGCTTCTCCAACCGGAGTGTTGGCCACCAGCCATTCATCGGTAATTATGCCGGCCACGTCGTAGTCGCTGCCCTCCGTTTCGTCCACAAGCGGCGTCTGGTGAAAATCGGTGATCGCGATCGATTGGCCCTGGCTCGCCACGGCGCGGACATGGTCGCGCATCGCATGGGTGTCGCGGTCATGGGTTCCGTGGATGTAGTGAACCGGAACTCCAGCGCCGTTCTGCACCAGCGCTTCGAGCATCGCCACCATCGGCGTCAGGCCTACGCCGCCCGACAGCAGTACGACCGGCCGCTCGACATGATCGGCGAGGAAGAATTCGCCAGCGGGTGCGGCCACCTTCAGGATCGTCCCCGGTTTCGCCTCGTCGTGCAACCAGCCCGAAGCGAGCCCTTGCGGCTCTCGCTTAACCGAAATGCGATAGGTTTCGCCGTTGGCGGCGGCCGAAATCGAGTAGTTGCGCTTGACCGGCGGATGCCCGGGAATTTCGAGCCAGAAGGTGAGATATTGACCCGGCTTGTGGCGCATGACGGGTCCGCCGTCGACGGGGCGAAGGACAAAGGAGTTGATGACGCTGCTTTCGCGCACCACGTCCTCGACCCGGAAATCGCGCCAACCGTTCCAGCCGCCGTTCGCGTCCTTCTGTTCGGTGTAGACACGCTGTTCCCGAGCGATCAGGATATTGGCGAGAAACCAGTAGGCTTCCCCCCACGCCCCCAGGATTTCATCGGTCGCCGCATCGCCCAGCACCGCCTTGATCGCGCCGAGCAGTGCTTCGGCAACGTGCGGATAGTGCTCCGGCAATATCTGGAGACCGACATGCTTTTGCGCGATGCGCTCAACGGCCGGCGCGAGCGCACCAAGATTTTCAATGTTGCTGGCATAAGCGAGGATGGCGCCGGTAAGCGCCCGCGGCTGCGAGCCGGCGTCGCCATGGTGCGATTGATTGAAAAGATCGCGAATGTCCGGATTCTGGAACATCCGCGAATACATCTCATGCACAATTTCGAGCCCATGCGCCTCAAGCGCCGGCACCGTGGCTTTTACAAGCGCGATAGTCTGTTCACTAAGGGGCTGCGACATCAAATTCTCCTTTGAGGCAAACTGCAAGGCAACAGGATCAGACGAGTGGAGGCTGATCGTAGAAATCCACCCGCATTTTCATGTCGCCGACCGGCGTCACGAAGTGCGGTTGTTGCGGGAGGATCAATCCGGGGCGATCGGGCCTCAGCATGACTTCTGAGGGGGGATCGAGGTAGGTGAGCTTCAGCTCTCCCTCGAAAACCCGGATAACACCCCAGACGCCTGCCTTTGTATCGTGACGCCCACGCAACGCTGCCGGCAGGGAATCCTGATCAAAGATCGGGGTCGAACGATAGGGTTGAATTTCAGCCATGAGCGGATTCATTTGTCGCGCGCGGAACCCTTCTTCCGACCCGTTGCCCGCTTGCGGATTGCGTTTCATCCAATCGGAAAAACATTGCCAGCTGAAGGCTATCACCAATGCGTTCAGCCTTGGCTTGCAAGGCCGCTGCCGCCTCGGGAGGCATCAGTTCACCAGTAGTCGCTGCCCAAAGCGCCAACCAACGCTCGAAAAGCGCTGGGGTTATGCGTGCCTTATGCTTCATATGAGCCGGAACGGGCTGGCCTTTGTACCGACCCGTCGAGAGCATGACGGAAGACCAGAAGTTGGCCAGTTTGTGGAGATGCTCAGGCCAGTCGTCGACCGCGTCATTGAAAACTGGCCCGAGCTCGGGGTCGGTTCTGACCCGCCCGTAAAAGGCCTCAACCAGATCGGCGAGGTCACTTTCCAATATTTTGGTGACACCGTCCACGACTCAACGCTCCAATCATGTATTACAAATGCATCTATCAGAAATGCGCGGAATTGCAAGGAGAGGTGGCGAGGTCCAGAATGCGCGAACCTTAAGCGCGAAAATCCAGCATCTCGTTGTGCTGGCTCAGAGCACTGCAACGCACTATCGTGATCGCGCGACCCGACGGCGTCTTGGGAACCACGACGCCGCGCCTCGACCCGTCCGCTTCACCGCGGGCGGGTCTTTTCGTAGACACCCACTCGTTCGTTGAGCGCGTCAAGCGCAGAGGCAGCGCTGGCGTGCGCAGCCAAGCAAGACGTGCTATTGCCGCGATGAGGGCATGCTGCCCAACCGTCTCGCATCACCGGCGCGATCGTCGAGTTCAAACCGGGCGCCCGAACCGCGTGGCACTCGCACCCGCTCGGCCAAACCCTGATTGTGACCGAGGGCGTGGGCTGGACGCAGGTCGAAGGTGAGCCGATCGTCGAATTTCAGGCGGGAGACATCTTGCTTTGCCCTGCCGATAAGAAGCACTGGCATGGTGCAACGCCCACACAGGGCATGACCCACGTCGCTGTCCAGGAGGCGCTCGACGGGAAAAATGTGACCTGGATGGAGAAGGTGACGGACGCTCAATACCTGATCGGGCCGCCGAACGGTTAAGGCGTAGCCTCCCGGGCCTGCGCTCCTTTGCAACCCCGGCAGGCAAGGCGGGTACGTCGGCTATCAATATAGCCTGCCGTTCGACATCTTCCCTCTGATCGGCAGTAATGTCCCAAGCTCTGCCTGTTCGGGAGGCGTCGATCATGATGCGACGAGATCCAGCATCCGAGATTTGACACGATCGCTGGAAAATCGCTGCTCCTTGATTCCATGAAGCCTCAGCCCCTCGCCAGAGGATGCGCATGCTTGGGCCATCGCGCTGGCTGCCGCAATCCGGGGCCAATCCGGCCGTGTTGGCGCTTGCGCGCCTGCCCGCTCCACCCGGCATTGTCCCGGGTTTCCCTTGGGCTTTGCCCGGCGGTGCTGCCGCCGCTTCCTTCGATGGCCCGGAGGCTGCGCATCCGGCGGATGGGCCGCCGGCCCCAAGTGGAACGAAAGGCAAAGCTCATGACCAGCACTCTCTCGGCGATACTCTCCGCCCTCGAACTTGGTCATCTTGATCACACTGGCGACCTGCGCACCCTGGAGGCGCCGCCCCCCGCCGAAGCCATGGAACAAACCGTCAGCGCTGTCTGGAGCGATCTTTTCGCGCTTTTCCCCTTTAGTGCGCTCGAGCGCGACATCGAGGATCTGGGCTGGGGCCTGGTCAATCTCTTCCACCGCGCCGCCGCCAAGAAGCACCAGATGATCGACCGGCTGACGGACGAGATTCGGCTTCTGCTAGCCGAGCAGGATGGCTCGGAAGTCGCGACCGCCGACCTTGAGGACAAGATCGATCTCGCCCGCAAGATCGAACAGTCCGCCGAGGCCTATGAGACCATGCGCGACACGGCGGCCCGCCATTATCTCCACGAGACGGGCCGTTCCTGGGTGCCGGCGTCGGGCAACCGCATTTCTCTCGGCACGACCGCGGCGATAGTCGATGGCCGGTCCTATCTCCAGGCGCGGCGAGAACGGGTGCGCGATGCCAATATGGTCCATGGTACGCCCGTGATCTTCGCCGGCGGGCGGCTGCGTTTCGCCAGCGACGACGAGGCCAAGCAGTTTGCGGATAACCTGCTGCGAACGCTCAATGCCGTCCGCGAGCGGGTGGGCGACATGTATCTCGTCCATGGCGGTGACATGAAAGGCATTGAGCGCCTGGCCGCGTCCTGGGCCGAGCAGAACGGTATCCAGCAGCTGCGGTTCGGGCTCGATCGCAAGCTCGGCGATCGCGCCGGGTTCCGCCGCAATGAGCAGATGCTATCGGTCAAGCCGCGCTACGTTATCGCCTTCCAAGGCAATGGTGTCACCGAAAGGCTGGTGATCGAGGCCAAGGCGCGGGGCATCCACGTCGTTGATCGCCGCGGACCGCTTGGCACACCGCCAGCGTCGCGACCCTGCGGCTGATCCGCCGCGCCGGCCGCTTTGGCGGCCGGCTTACCCCGTTTCGAAATGCTGCGAATGCCGGAGGGGAGGAGGGCAGGGCGGGTGCGTCCCGTTTCCCGGAGGTTTGCATCATGTTCATGCCCGATCACCCCACGGCGCGCGCGCTCCTTGCCTTTCGCGCGGCGCATGGCCGCCGCTGGAAAGCGAAGCTGCTATTTTTGTGGTCGACCGGCCGCGACGTCGAAGAGGCCAATGGCGCCTGCCTGCGCCAGTTGCGCAACCAAGGCGGCCCGGCATGGCTCGGCCAGCTGTCGCCACGCCGCTGGCGCGCGATCGAGAGATTGGCGGAGCCCGGCGATCGACAGACCGCCTCGATCTTCCTTGATCGCGCGCGCGAGTTTCACGAAGGGGCACGCTTTGGAGCCACCGTTGCTCTTGCTCCCGCGCTGCACCTGCGGGCGATATCCTGCGAGCTGGGGCTCAAAGCCTATCTTATGAGCCGGGGCTGGTCGCACGATGAGGTCGCGCGCGATATTCGTCACGACCTCATCGCCGCCTTCGACGAAGCGCGGCGGCTTGGCCTGCCCACCCGGGGCCGTATTCTCGTCGATTTGCTTACAAGCCTCGGTCCCGCCTATGCCGGGCATCGTATCGACGCGCTGGTGGCGGATGGTTATGTTTGCGATTTCGCGGCCGTGCTGCGCGCGACTGGCTCGTTCCTCGATGCCGTGGCGGCCGGACTGAGCCTGCCGATGCCGACGCCGTAACTGTGCCTTCTTGCCCGTCCCCTAGCATGAGCATGCCATGGTTTGGGTTCCGCCGGACGGCGGCGCGGGATATGGTCCGTTTCGCCGCGCGGCTTGGGCGGCGGGCGGGGCAAAGTCGAGCTTGAGGTTCGCCAAGGCATTGGACCGGCGTGGCCCTATAGGTCGGGGATGCCCGTGATTACCATGAGGGGTTCCTGGCACGGCCAAGCGACGAGCCGTCTTTCTCCTCATCTGACCCCTAAGTCGGCCGTCCGGTCCATCCAACCCGCGATCCTTCGGGCCGAGTTGCCGTGTACCACGGCTGCCCGCACCACCCCTTGTCTCGGGGTTTCCCGGCGCTGCGCCTGCCGGTGGATGATCCGTCCTGTCCGCCTTGGCCGGGGATCAGTCGAAGGGACGGTCCCTTGGACCCAGTTCGAAGGAACTCCAGCCATGCACAATCTCGTCATCCTCGCCGGCAATGTCGGCGCCACGCCCGAAGCCCGCACCACCCAGGGCGGCACCCGCATCACGCATTTCAGCCTCGCCACCTCGCGTCCGAAGCGCGACAGCAACGGCAAGATCCTCCGCGACGACAACAACCGCCGGCTCGAGGATACCGAATGGCACCGGATCACCTGCTTCAACGGGGTCGGCAAGACGGTCGAGCAGTATGTCGACAAAGGCATGAAGGTCATGCTCCGTGGCCGCATTCACTACACCCGCTGGACCGACAACGAGAATATCGAGCGCTACGGCGTCGAGATCATCGCCGATGAGGTGACCTTCCTCACCCGCGCCAAGGCGAACGACAATGCGGGCGGCGGCCACGAGCCCGAGGATGATGAAATCCCATTCTGAAATCGGTCCCATCAGGCCCGGCGGCCTCGCCGCCGGGCCTATTTCCCTGCTCGGGCGGGAAAGGAGGCAAGCGGATCAGCGGGATCGGCATCGCCCTTGGGCATAGCGATCCCAGCGCAGCACGGTGCCGGTGCGGATCATGGCGCAGCTCAGATCGCCGAAAGAGGGCGCCGCGCACCAGGCGCCGGTCCTGTTGCCGCGCGCATTGCCAGTTGAAAGGCAGCGCATGGTGGGACCATCGACCAGAATGTGGCCCGTGCTGGTCCGCCCCTGGGCGCCGCCGAGCAGATTAACAAGAGCGTCACGGGCGGCGAGGGCGCTCGCCTCGGGGCAGGGCTGACCTGGCCGGCAACTCCCGTCCATCTCTCGGGCCGCAATTCCGGCGAGACGGACATGCATGCCTTCACGGCACCAGATCGGCCCATCTCCATCCCAGACGCGCGTCGGTGTGCAGGTGAAGACCTGGCCATCGGGAATGACGGTGGCGGCAAGCAGGAGTGCGAACAGCATCGCGGCGACGCTAGCCCAGTGGCGCGTGCTTGTCATGGGTGTGCCATCCATCAGATCGGGGGCGCGGGGGTGGCTCCCGGGGCAAAAGTCGGCGGGATCATGGGATCCTGGCCGACGGGCCCACCCGCTCTCAATCAGGCGCAATCCTTGGTCCGACCGGCGGCCTTTTGCGATCAACCCGCAAGGGGTCCGGTCGCTGCGCTACGGCTTTTTGGGCTGCGCCAAAAAAGTGATCGCGGCCGCCGGCCGGACACATCGGGCGCCAGTCGAGCGGGACGGACCCGCCGGCGCGCAAAGGAGCCCCGACATGTTCGCCGACATCGCAACCGCTCGTCGTCACGCCTTCAGCCTCTCGCGCAGCCTCATGGCGGTCACCTTCGTCATCGCGATCGGGCAGCAATATGGGGTCATCACCGCAGAGGATGCGGACGGCAGCGTTGCCCTGGTGGCCGAATATGATCCATTCGCCTGATGGCGCCTCCGGGAGCCTACGGCTCCCGGCTTTGCCATGGAGGGCGTGTCATTGATTCAAGGAAAATAAAGGCGGCAGCGCTAGGCGTTTGGCATGGATGAAGGTGCGCCAATCGAAATTGCCAACGATGATCCCTTGTGGAACCAGGCGATCCAAGATGTGAACGCGTGGCGAGGCGCGTGTTTGCAGCATTTCTCGGCGGCTGAAGCGGCCGTCACCGAAACGCTGCTCCTTCTCAAGGCCATTCCGGGTCGAGGGGAGACAGTACGGCTGCGGCATTTGATCGGTCAGCGGTTCGATGACCTCAGCAAACTTATCGAGGCAGAAGGCGCTTTCGCTCAAGAAGGCAAGGCGGCCGCCAAGGCCCTTTCGGATCTCCGCACACTCGAGGGCCTACGGTCGTTTCTTGCCCATGGTCAGGCGAAGATCGCGCTTGAGCGAACCGGCAAATGGATCGTGATCTTGCGCCATGTCTCGATCCGCGGACAGCAGGCTGAACGCCTTATGCTGCTTTGCGAGCAAGCCGAAGCGGAAGAAAGGCTCGCTGATCTGAAGCGTAAAAGCCAGAAGCTGTGCTCTGTTCTCGGCAATTTCCGGAGAACCGTGAAGAGCTGAACGGGCGGCTCCGGCGAACCCGGATCGGGCTCTAGGCTTCGCCCTGAGACTTGGATTTCCAAGTCTCAGCCCATTAGGGTGACGATCCCTGCCGTGAGCGGTGGTGGCATCATTTGCCTGCTGCTTCGGCATTCCCACCGATCTCGAACTTCGGCTTGAGATGGGCGTAATCGAGAGGGTGAGTCTCCTGCAGTCCGAGAGCGCCAATCACACGGGTGCGACACCGGACAGGTGTCCACGCCATTGGGTCCTTTTCCGTTGTCGGCTTCCTGGTCGGCGCGCGGGGCCGAGCAAGCCCGCATAGGCGGGCTTCTCCACTGCGTTGCGACCCTCCGGGTGCACGACCCCGCTATGACGCCGCCCTTTGGGGCGCCTGTCGGAAGGCCCCGATGGGCGGGGCTGATCCAGACCGGAGTCACAGCCATGTCGCAGCCTTCTCAACAATCGGCAGACCGAGCCGAGCGGATCGACCGCATCGCCGCACTGAATGACAGCCTGCGGAGATCTATTTGCAGCCCTGGCCGAAACCAGATCGTCATGACCGCGGGCGTTGCCGCGCTGGTCGGGGATGTGTCCCTCTTCCGCGGATTTCGCAGACGCGCTGAGATCCTGCGCACGGTGCGAAACTATGACAGCTTCAATTCCGACAACGATCCATTGGGCGAGCATGATTTTGGTCGCTTCGAATATGACAGCGCCATTCTCTACTGGAAGATCGATTATTATGATCTCGAGCTTGCCTGGGGCTCACCCGATCCAGCCAATCCCGACGTCACCACTCGGGTTCTGACGATCCTACTCGCCGAAGAATACTGATCGGCACGGCCATCCCCCTGACCGGGGGGATGGCCGTGAAAAGTCTGCTTGAGCAGACTGCGCGCAAAGGATGTCCACGCACCAAGTGCGCTCGGGGAGGGGAGGGTGCACCGGAGCATCGCCCCCGGGCCGGTGCAAAGCCGTGAACCGCCGCGGGATCAGACCATTTGAGGAGTTAACGCCATGTCCGCTTATTTCGCCGCCCATCCCGATCACGCGATCCTCTTTGCGTTCGGCTGTTTTGCGCTCACCGTCTACCTGTTCCGCTATGTCGGTCCGGGCATTGGCGGTGGCGGCGACTGGTCATCGCGTGACCATTATGAGCGCAATCTGCGCGACGGTCCGGAAGACTATTGTTGAGCTGGCCGCCCCGATGAGGACGATCGCTGTGAGCCTTCTCAAGGGCGGGGTAGGCAAGACCTTCCTCGCCACGCATCTCGCCTGGTATCTGGCCGAAGCGGCGGGACGCAGGGTCGTGTTTGTCGACCTGGACCCGCAAGCTAGTTCGTCACGCCGTCTGGCCCGCGAGCGGCCGGGGGGCTTCGCGGCGGATCTCTTCGATCCATCGGCGGCTCTTGCCGCCGATGGCCAGGTCGGGCTCACTTTGCTCGCTGCCGACCAGCGTTTGCAGATGATCAAGGCGGCACAGGATGTGCGCGACTTTCTCGGCCGCTTTCCTGCGCTCGCGCCTCATTTCGACCTGTGCGTGATCGATACCGGTCCCAAATGGGACGAGCTTACCCTGAGCGCTCTCGCGGTCGCCGACGCAGTGATCGCGCCCGTTCAGGTCGCCGAAGATTCGGTCGAGTGCGCCAAGATGCTGCTGACCGCGCTGCGCAAGGCCGAGGCGGCGAGGGCGGGGCGCAAGATCGATTTCCTCGGATTGCTGCCATCGATGGTCAACCCGTTCGACCGGCGCGAAATAGACAATGCCGTCAAGCTCGCCCACGCGGTGGGCGAGCGGCTGATGTTCCCGGCCTTTATTAAGGCGCGACCGACCTACAAGCATGCCGCGGAAAATCATCGGCCGGTCTGGATGGAGGGTGGTGGCGGCGCCAAGGCGGCGGCCGAGGAAATTCGGCCGATCCTCGCCGAGATCGAACGGCGGCTCGGTTCAGCGCCAGCGGCCGCCACCTGATGGGTAAGTTCGACGAACGCATCGAGGAGTTCGGCCTGCTCGTCGGCGCGCATGAAACAGCGCGCCGGGTCGAGGAAATCCCTCTGGATCGAGTCATCCCCGACCCCGGCAATCCCCGGCGCAGTTTCGACGATGACGCCCTGGCCGAGCTTGCGGCCTCCATAGCGGCCCGCGGGGTCTTGCAGCCGATCACGGTTGCGCCCGCCGACGCCGCCGGCTTGCATCGCATCCGTTTGGGCGAGCGGCGCTTTCGTGCCTCCGAGCTCGCGGGCCGGGTGACGATCCCGGCGATCGTCGTGGCCGAGGGGGAGGGAACCCATCTGCTCGCCGATCAGATCGTTGAGAACGATCAGCGTGCGAACCTTTCTTCGGTCGAGCTCGCTCATGCGATTGCCCGTATGCTCAAGGGCGGCATGAGCCAGGTCGAAATCGCCGCTGCGCTGGGCCGCTCCAAGCAGTTTGTCTCGCTCTATGCAGCCTATGGTGACATGCCTGCCTATCTCAGGGAGGTGCTCCCGCGCGCGCCGATCCGGCTGCTCTATGACCTGCATCGCACAGCCAGGGATTATCCTGCGGAAGTCGAGGCCTATGTGGGCGCCTGGGATGAGAGCGGCGCGACATTGGCGGAAGGCGCGCGGTTCATTGCCGGGCTGAAGAGTAAGACGGACGTTCCCAGCATTGAGGCAGCGCCGATGGAGGCCGCGGCGGTGACCGTCGCCCGTCCCCAACTGCGGGCAGGGACTGAGCCAGTCGCGCGACCAGGGGAGCAAACGCCAGAGGCCAGCCTTGCCGTTGAAGTCGATGGCCGTCCCGCGCGTCTTGTCCTTGGCCCGCGTGTTGTCGTGATCTTCGGCGATGGTTCCCGGCAAGAGATCGCGGCCGAACGACTTTGCACAGCGTCTGAGGGACGTCCCGACGCCGCGATGCTCTGATCCTCTTCCTCCGCGTTCGCATATCCTGTTCGTGTGTATGTCGGCCGCGCCCCTTTCGGGGTGCGGCCTTTTGCGTCGGTTCGAGCTGGGGCGGCGCCGGTGGCGCCGCCCTTCGTGGATCAGGCGTGAATGATAGGCGCATTTTGCCAAATAGGGTCGAAGTCTGCTCAAGCAGACTATCAGATGAGTTGAGTGAAGGTGAGGGCCGGATAGGCGTGACGCCGGGGATGTATGACAATAACCTTTGATGCATGCCCGTCTTCACCTTCCGTCTCGACGATGAAGTCGCCCAGCGCTTCGATGCTGCGGCGGACAGCGCCGGTGGCCGCTCGGCTTTGCTGCGGCGCCTCGTCATGACTGCAGTGGACGCGGAGGAGGGCGGGACGCCGGGACCAGTCCGCCGGCGGGAGCGAACAACGCGGCGGTTTGAGATCCGGCTGACCGATGCGGAAACTGCCGCGCTGGATGCCGAGGCCGATGCTTTGGGTATGAAGCGCACAGACTGGGTGACAAGGCTGGTGCGCCGCCGGCTGCATTCGGCGGCACCGCTACCGCTCGAAGAGCGGGCGGCAGTGGCTCAGGCGTGGCGCGAGCTCAACCGGATCGGCATCAATCTCAATCAGGCGACGCGGGCGCTCAACGCATCGGTGATGGTCGAATCCGGGCTCGATGTCGCGCGCGAGGCGGCGCGGGTGGCAAGCTTTCGGACGGAAATCCGGATGGCGCTTGCCGGTCTCGGCACCGCGCTCAAGGGCGATCTTGCCTATTGGGATAGCCTCGATGCTTGAGGAGGAGGGCATCCTGCCGCTGCCCAGCCTCATGGAGGCATGGCGGCCGCCCACCGGCGGTAAACGGACACTGCGGGGGGCCTATGTCCGCATCGGACGAGGCGCACCGGGCCGGGGAGGGCAGGGGCGGCCCGTGTCGCTGAGCCAGGCCGAGGCTCGGGCCAAGCTCGAGCGGATCGTGCGCAAGGCCCCGGAGGTCATGGTCAAGGTCTCGGGCAAGCAATATGGCGCGCATCATCTATCCGAGCATTTCGGCTATGTTGCGCGGCACGGGAAGCTTGCGGTGCGCTCGAGCGAGGGCGAGATCATCGATGATCCCAAACGGCTGAAGGAGATCGCGCAGGACTGGGCCATGCTCGATGAGGCGATGAACGAGCATGGCCGCGACCGGCCGACCTCGCTGTCGCTGGTCCTTTCCATGCCCAGCGGTTCGACCGATCCCGAGACGCTGCAGGATGCCGCCCAGGCGTTCGCCCGCATCCTGTTCGAGGACAATCACGCCTATATGCTGGCGCTCCACACCGATACCGATCATCCGCACATCCATCTGACGGTGGCCACCGAAGGTGCGGACGGTAGGCGGTTCAACCCGCGCAAGGCCGACCTCCATCATATGCGAGAGACATTCGCGCATGAGCTACGGGCGCGCGGCATCGCGGCTGAGGCGACGCCCAGACGCGCACGCGGTCACGTTCAAAAGCGTGTGCGCTCTGCAGCGCTGCATCTCGATGCTCGGATCGGTCAGGAGGGGCGCCGGCTCAATATGGATGAACTCAACGTGCTGCGCGCCCGGGCCTTTGCGCACGCGCGCGATGAGGAACGGCGGCCGCAAGACGTGATGGCGCTGGTTCGCCAGAAGCAGATACGCGGTGCTTATGCGGAGGCGGCGGTGGCGCTTGCACGTACCGGCGAGGCCGACGACCAGGCACTTTCCGACGAAATTGCGGGTTTCCTGGCGGCTATGCCGCCGGCGGTCTCCCGACGTCTGGCCCTGGCCCGCGAGATGATGCAGGGGCGGCAAGCGACACAGCCGGCGCGCGAGCTGGAGGGTGGAGCTGGTCCCGAGCGGCCAGTGCCGGAGCGTGGGCGGGAGCGTTGATTCGCATGGGCGGTTGATCTTGCGAAGGGATGCTCCCCCTACCATGTGCTGAAATGTCTTGGAAAGTCGAGGGAACTGGCGCTTTCTGTGGTCACGGCTTGTTAGAAAAAACCATGCTATTATCTAACACACAGGAGCATGGACATGTCTGCGGTGGCTGATCGGATTATGAAGCGTGTGCGCGGCAAGGGCCGTGGCTGGGTGTTTACGCCCAAGCAGTTCGTCGACTTCGGCACGCGCGGCTCGGTCGACATGGCGCTGTCGCGTCTCGCGCATGCCGGTGACATCCGTCGGATCGGCCGTGGTCTCTACGACTATCCCCGCCAGCATGACAAGCTTGGTGCCCTGAGCCCGGATCCCGGGCAGGTGGCCCAGGCGCTCTCCGCGCAGAGCGGCGATGCGCTCGCGCCGTCGGGAGCGGCGGCGGCCAATAGCCTTGGTCTCTCGACACAGGTGCCCGCCCGGGCGAGCTACGCCACCAGCGGTCGCACCCGCACCGCCAAGGCTGGCGGCCGCAGCGTTACCTTGAAGCACAGCCGCGCGCCGGTGCTCGACGCGCCGGAGTCTGTGAATGCGATCGTTCAGGCGCTCGCGCATCTGGGGAAGGGCAATATCGACGCGGATGCGATCGGGCGCTTCGCCGCGCGGCTCGACGATGCCGGTACGCGTGCGCTCGTCGCGGGCCGCCCGGCCATGCCGGGCTGGATGGGCGACATTGTCCTGAAGATTCAGGCGTCGCGGAGAGATAGGTCATGCAGGGAGAAAGGGTAGCGCCGCTGGCGCCACCAGCAAATCTCCAGATGCAGGGTCGGGCACAAGGATGGGTACGGCCGGATAAAGTGTCGGCCATGTCGAATACTTGGCGATCCATGTCGCGGCGCTTGGAGACAGCCAGCCCGTCAAGGTCGTGATACTCGCATAGCGCTGCGCGAGCGGAAGCGCGATGATGGGTTCATAGTGGGCGACGCGGTTGCGCAATATACGCAGGTCGCGCAAGTCCCGCGCGATCACACCGCGCTGTACGCCTTTGGCCTGAAAGATGGGTCGCAGGCTTTGCCAGAGGTGGTGTGACTTGGGGCCGAAGAGTGACGCCCAGAAGCCGAAGTTCAACTCCGCTACGATCTGCGGACGGGTCGCTGCCTTCCCGTCTTTCTGTAGCGTTTGCCGTGCTTTTGCGATTGCGCCCGTCTGATAGTTCGTCACAAGGATCGCAGGATCGTCGATCCAGGCGGCGCCATGTTGGGCCGCAAGCCGCGCGTCCGCCATGTTACGCAGCACGACCTCGAGCATGTGTAGAGGGCCATAGAGGGCTGCGGAAAGCTGCACATTATAGGTGTACAGGCGCTCTGCGAGCGTCTGATCGGCTCCGGCCCACTTCAGATAAGTGTCGAAGCGGTCAGCGGACAAGGCATGAACGAACGTTGGCACGGGAACCTTTTCACTTGATTTTTAGGCACCCTTGCGCCATATGAACTGGGTATCCCCCGGCGGTCCCTGCTTTGCAAACCGTCGGGGCACTTTATTTCTAGACATCGTCGATTCGATCTTCAATGCCGTTGCTGGAGCAGCGCAGCGTGAATGAACTCGCGCGCCGCCGGCATGCGACGAGATTTTGCGTGATCACAGCGAAATACATCCCGTGGGACCCGATTGGCGCGATGCCCGACGACCGAAAGGACGGTCGCCTCATGCTGCTCTGGGAAGGAGATCGCCCCGTAATCGGCCGATGGGATAACGGGCGTAAGGGATGGGAAGCTCCGGAAGGCATGCACCTTTTCGAGGAGATCACCTATTGGGCGGATATCAATTCACCGGAATGACCCTTGCTCTTTCAGATGATAAATGATTGATATAAAACGATAAAAGTTTGATAATATATCTTATGTTAAATTTCTGATATAGACAGATAGATAAATAGTGGCTTTGATTGGGACATTAATTTGGGATATTTTCAATCTGGCCGACAAGTTCGGCAGCGTAGCTACCGTCAGAGCTGACGATCCCTTTGCTGATTCCTCGATCTCGTCCGACACCCGCTACCTCGCTCAAGAAGCGACAATCATCTCGGCGTGTGGGCACTGTGCAAGGTGGCCGTGAGGATCCGCTTACCGTGAAGGCATCAACTGACACGAGCGTATCTAATCAGGGGTTATTTTACAGGCATCAAAAATTGAAATCCTCGCCGCCAATGATCAGATACCGTGAGCTACCAAGATATTTATGCAAACAGCTCATCTCATTCAATCTTGTTCGATATCGAGCGTTTTGGTCGACTGTCGCTGGCTGACGAACTTCTCCCAGCCAATGTCCTGCGTGAGAAAGCCATCGAAATCTTCCTTGGTTAGCATGGCGTAGTGAAACCGACTGCCTTCAGCCAGTCGCTCTGCAGCTTCCTGCTTGGCGACTACAACTGGATCTTCAGCCTTCCAGGCCGATTTGACCTCGACGAGATGTGTGGTGCCGTCTTCACGAAGAATGAGAAAGTCAGGGTAGTAATTGCATACGGTGTGGGATTCCGGATGGATGTAGTTCACGCGGAACCCCGACTGCCCATGCACCAGCATGCCGGTGAAATATATCTTGTCGCAATCGTTCAGCTTCAGCACCTTTTCAAAGAAGTCGATCTCAGGCTGACTGTCGAAACAGTAGTGATCAAGGTGGAACGTGCGATGCCGGGTATCCGCGTAGCGGGGGAAGTCCCTGCTTGCGACGAGATGCGGCTTTGCTCTGAAGGTGAACGAGGGAACACGGTTGGTCTCGGGGTTGTAGCCTTTCACCAGCTCGATCTGCTCTTCGACAGGATCTTCGAACGTCTTGATCTCGAACAGGGCCTGGAAAACGGCCGGAACGATCAGGTCATGCAGGATATCATTCGACATGTTCACTGCTTCGGCCAGTCGGCCCAGTCCAACTTCGGTTTCGCCCAGCATGTCGCCGATATCGAAAGGTGAAACCCCGTCACCCGCGAAATACCGAGCAACCTCAGCGATCAGGGTGTATTCCGAGAACGTCCGGTTCTCTAGCATGTCCGTCACATCGACCTGTTCGTCTGCGGCGGCATTTACGGCCTTTCGACGGCGCAGCGTTGCACGATATTGTTCCATCGCGGCATCTGACAAATCGAACGACAACTTTTCCGGCTCGTCCTTGCGCCGGGTTTGGAAAAGTTCGCGGCGGCGCGTGATTGTCAGCACGATGGGAGGAGGAACAGCCGTGACGGTATAGGTCTCGCTGTCATCGGTCTTCTTCGGGCCGATTTCATCCGTGGTAACGCGGAAGTTTTGCTGCAGCTCGTCCTTGAGTATCTCCATGTTTTCGGCCGAGAGGTAGATGTGCCCCGTCTCCTGGATATCGCCGATGGCGCGCAGGCACCGCATGGTCGATTGCAGCACAAAAATGCGGGACTTGGGTGTGCGATAAAGCGCAACCCCGAACAGCGAGCGGCAGTTCCAGCCTTCGCGGCCCTTGCCAACCAGCAGGATGAACTGCTTGTCGGACTCTTCTGTATCGAGCCGGTTGAACTCGCGAATGTCCTCGGCAGTGGTCAGCTTCTCGTCACCGACATTCACCAGGATGCGGCTTGTCGATACGCCGAGATCGGCCAGGATCTTTTCCAGCGCCGGGCGAAGTTCGGTGTCCAATTCCTCGATGGTGGAAGCGAAAATCGCCAGCTTGGGCAGCATGCCCTCGCGTCGGTTCTCGCCTTCGCGTTCCCAGAAGTCCTGCACCGCCAGTTTGAGGAAGTCGCCGGACTTCACGTTGCCGGAATAATCGACAAAATCGGGCTGCTTCAGATAGGCCTTGTCGATCGCGGCCTTCAGCCCATAGGCATAGACCACCTCCGGCATGATGGTGTCTTTGACGTAGGGCGTGCCGGTAAAATTGTAGCACCCGACCACACTGGTCTTCTTGTGCTCCAGTGCACGGGCCAATTCATCGATTGTCGTGCGGAGCGCAGAATCCTGCTTGGCCTGTCCGAGGTCTTTTTCCAATGTTGCCCCCATCGAGTGGTGGGCTTCATCGACATAGATCCCCAGCTGGGGCAGGCGGGCGATACGCTGGAAGCGGGCGTTGACAGCCAGATCGGCGTCCGTTTCGGGCGCAGCTTCACCCAGCATCTCGTAGAGCTCGCCATAGACTTCCGAGAGCGTTCCGGTCTTTTCCGAGAACAGCTTGTCGGTGACAGTCGGCTCGGCCGAGCGACGCTTCAGGATGATCTTCTGGGTGTTCGAGATGATGACGTTGAACGACGATCCATCCTGCGCGCCGATGGTTGAGGCTGTATCATCAAGGAAGTGGAACTTCAGGTTTGAGCGCAGGAAATTGGCATATTCCGGCGGGACGACTAGATCTAGATCAAAGGTCTGAATCTCCTTCAGCGACTGCAACACGGTCTTGTCCGGAGCGAACACCAGAGCATTCTTGCAGAAGCGGGTATCCTTACTGAACTTGTTGGCGAGCAGGAATTCATAGAAGATGCACGTCGCCATCAGGATGGTTTTGCCCAGCCCCATGGTCAGCGCGAAAATGTAGTTCGGGTAGGAACGGGCGCGCTCGCTCAGCCGGGCGAAGATTGCCTGATATTGATCCTCGCCCTCCAGTTCCATGAAGGGAAGCAGCGTGCCCTGGCCCTGCCGGTCGGCGCCCGTCGTCTGGAATTCCGCGAACAGTCCCTCGTTCCTGGCCCATTGCTGAAACAGCTCATGGACATGGGCATTATCGCCGAATTCCTTCAGGAAGACATAGATTTCCAGCGCCTCGAACTGGGGCTTGCGCAGAAAGGCATCGGTCCGAAGCTCGGGGTCGTTGAAGTCGAGCAGCTGCTTTGAAAGCTGCTTGTACCGCTTCCGGATCGTCCCGCGATTGTCGGTGTAAAATTTGAGCAGCGCCTGAAAGAAGGCGAAATCCTGCCGGACCGTCTTCTTCCCCTTAGCCATTCTTGATCTCGCCTTCCCATGACTCGGAGAGGAGGTCGGTGATCTTCACCCGGATCGTGCCTGCATCGTCAGGGATCGCATAGCGGCCTGCCACCAGTTCTTCCTTGCTTGGGGCATCAACAATCGCCGGCGTCAGCACGGCACCGTCATAGTGGAAATCGACCTTCACGCTTTCGACCAGCTGCCGCCACTCTTCCACGGCATCGCTTTCCAGCGACAGCTTCTGCAAAAGGTTCATCGGGAAGAAGCCCGCGATCACCAGTTCGCCATTCTCGATGGCCAGGCGGGCATCGGACGACTTCTTGAAATGCAGATGCGCCTTGTCGCGGATCAGGTCGGTGACCATCACCTCGATATCGAACCCGGATTTCTTCGCCTCAAGCGTCAGGTGTGAGCCAAGATCGGGCTCATGGCCCATGCAAACCAGATGGATGCGCTCGACCGGCTTGTTCGGCGCTTCCGCCTTGCGGCGTTCGAAGGCCTTGAAGTCGAGTCCGTTGATGACCTCGTTCAAATCCTGCCTCGTCGCGATCCGGTTAACCGGCATGATCTTGACGAGATAACCTTCGCGCTGACCATCGAAAGCACTGGTAGCGGGCAATGGCTGCAATTCCATCGCCTCGCGGATCAGATCCTTGGCCTCAACCGGATTGCGGAAAAGGTCGTAATTGTTGACGTTGTAGACTTCGAAGCCGGGAAAATATCGAGCTGGCTTGTCGGTCGAGTTGCGCTCGAACAGATCGTTCTGTCCAGCTACGACCGATTGCCTTACTGCATTGAGCCTCTTGGCGGAGGTCTCAATCGCGCCCAAATTTATGTCAGCCCCAATAAACTTCCGACCAAGTTTCATTGCTACGGACTGCGCGGTCCCTGAACCCATGAAGCAATCGAAGACAATATCACCTGGCTCGGTTGCACAGCTTATGATCCGTTCCAGCAATGTTTCTGGCTTTTGAGTGGGATAACCAAGCCGTTCGGTAGCCACGGGGTTAATGATCGGGAGAGTCCAAACATCACCCAGCTTGCGGTCATCCTCAGACTCTTTGTAAAGCCTCTTTCCATCGTCATCGCGCAGCCAAACTCGCGCACCGTCGATCTTTTGGGTGACAGGTTGCGCCTTTTTCACCTTCACGGGCACAAGGACAGGACGCCGCATCCACCCTTTATGCTTTGAAAAGACGAGCAGCGTATCATGATTATTGTCGAGCTTATTGCCGCCCGTTCCAAGCTTATTCTCATAGTGCCAGATTATCTCATTCTGAAAAAAACCAGAACCAAACACCTCTTCACCTATCTGCCGCAAGTGGTGATTCTTTTTCTGATCGCAGTGAAGAAAAAATACACCGTCATCCGATAAAAGTTCTCGAATGAGCACGAGCCGTTCATAGATGAATTGCAGGTATGAGTCGCCGTCCCAGACGTCCGTGTATTGCTTTTCTTCAAACGAACCATAATCGCTTTCTGCCTTTGATCCCAGCAGGGCGATTGTCTTCTTGTAGTCGGCGTTGCTATCGAATGGTGGGTCGATGTAAACTAAATCAACCTTCCCCCGGAACTCCCGCAGCAGGTGCGACATCACCTGCAGATTGTCGCCCCAGTAGATACGATTCCACCAGCCATCCGTCGGATCCCCGTAGGACTCCTTCTTCTGGGCAGGGAAATACTGTGTCGACTTGAACGGGCGCTTGCCCGCCCAGCGCAGCTCGGGGAACCCACGGATCGGCGGCAGATCGAATTCAAAGGTCTCAAATGCTTCCGGGTTGTCCTTACTCATGCCGCCCCTTCAATTCCCTGCCGTCTCGGCGTTGGCCGCGCATCACGCGCGGCAAAATGTCATGTCGCAAAATGACCGGAAGTCGCAGTTCTTGCACAGCTTCTCCGGTCGCTCCCGCAACCCATAGTCCTTGTATACGATTTTGCCGATAACGGAATCGACCTGGTCGATCGTGCCCTCGATGTCAGCCGTTTCCCGATTGAAGGTGATCCGCGGGTTTCCGGCCTCCTCGCCGGTGTAATACAGCGCCATGCGATCCACCCGGACGCCGCGCTTTTCCTCGAACAGGTGCGCATAAATCTGCAACTGCCGCCGATACCGCGCCAGCTTCTCCGCATCGTCGACTAGGTCCGGCTTCTTTTCGGTCTTGAAGTCGATGATTTCCCAGGCCCCGTCCTCGGCCTGGATCAGGTCGACATTGCCGGTCAGGACATAGTCGTCCTTGAGCAGGCTGAGTTCGACCTCGGCCTCGCACAGGCGGTGCCAGTTGTTCCGCTCCCGGTCGACATAGGTCGCGACATGCCGCCTCGCGATCCGCAGCACCGGCTCGCCCAGATAGACCCGTTCCTTCTGCGAGATGTTGGCGTAGTTGCTGCGAAACCACTGGTCGATCTGTTCGGTGGTGACCTTCTGCTCATCCCCACGCAGCACGGCCTTGTGGATGTCCTCGATCGTCTGATGGACCAATGTACCGAACAGGATGGCGTTTGTCCGCACCGGGGCGAACTCAAGGTCCTTGAAGAAGCGGTATTGCTGCGGGCACGCCTCGAAAATCAGCACGTCCGATGTGAAGGAATAGCTGTGCTTGAGGTTGGCCTCTTTCACCGTCGCCAGCTTCACAGCGCCAGGGTCAAAATGCAGCTCGCGCCAGCCTTTCAGCGGCGTGTAGACAGGCTGGAAGTACTGCGAAGGCACGTTTCGCTGCCCACGCGCCTTGGGCGTATTCTCCTGACAGCTTAGCACCAGCATGTTCTGGGCACGGGAATATGCCGTGTAGAACAGCCGCCAGAAGTCGAAAGTTTTGATCCTGTCGAGCGGCTCGAACGGCTCACCCTCACCAAATTCGGCCTCGAGCAGGTCATCCAGCGGTGACTGCTGACGACGTGGCACGGCATCGAGCGAGCCGGCGACCACAATCGGAAACTCCAGCCCCTTGGACTGGTGGATCGTCATGAAGGATACGCAGCCCGATGGGGCGTATTCGGCCTCATCCTCATATTCCTCGATCCCGCCGTCCCACAGGAACCGCAGGAAATAATTGAAGAGGGTGAGCAGGTCGCGCTCAAGCCGATCGGGCTGAATGACGATGACGTTGTAGAGGTATTCGTACTTGTTGAGCAGTCGCGAGAACTTGGCCAAATTGCGCGCCGGACGACTGTCTCTGACCCCGGCATGGGTGAGGTCCTCGCCCAAGTAACGGCTGAATGTCGGAAACTGGATCAGGTCGTAAAACAGGTTGGCGAACGAATAGTTGGTATTCTCCAACAGCGCGAGGTGCAGCTTCGCCTTGTCCTTCGCCCAGGCTGCAACCTGCTCGTCGGACCCGGCCTTAAGATGGGTAATGAAATCTCCAAGGCACCGGTCGAAATACGCCCAGACATCAAGCTGCATCCCCTCACGGGAGGCACGGATCGACCCGTACTGCGGGAAGAGAAACATGAACGCGCCGATCATCAGTCGGATCTCGTCGCGCTCGAAATACATGTTGGAGCGGGGCGCATAAATCGGGATGCCCGCAGCCTCCAGATCATTGGCGAACTGCGTGACCTTGGGATTGCGGACCGACCGAAACAAGAAAGCGACCTGGTTCCAATCCTTGATGATGCCGTCGCCGTGAAGTTTCGTCAGGAATGCAACAGTCTCGCTGGCCCAGTTCTCCTCGCCATCCTCACCGGAAACCTTGAAGACGACGGGGCGCTTGGCCCGATCATCTCCGGCTGCTTCGATGGCCTTGGGGAAGCGGTAGGATCGGTCGTTCCCTTGCCAGTCAGCAAGATCCATCCAACGGTTGTAGAAGTCGACGATATCCGGATGTGACCGGTAGTTTTTGGTCAGGTAGATCTGCTGACAGGCGCCCTCAGGAAAGCGCTTCGGAAATCCGAGGATATTGCGGATCGAGGCACCACGAAACCGGTAGAGAGCCTGGTCATCATCTCCGACGACGCAAATGTTGTTGTGGCGAGAACCCAGCTTCAGAATGATCCGTTCCTGGATCGTGTTCGTGTCTTGGTACTCGTCGATCATCAGATAATCGAAGCGATCGCAGAGCTGTTCCGCGACCTCAGTTAGCTGCAGTAGACGGAGCACCTCGACCTGGATCGAGGAGAAATCGATGTAATTGTATTGGCCAAGCAGCGTTTGGTAGAGGGCATACGCCTCGCCCAGAATCTGCAACTCGGTCGCGGTCGCTGTTGCCAGGGATTCCGGCAGGACAGCTTCTTCCGAAAGCTTGTTCAAATAGCCGCACAACCGCTCGGCAACGCGCCACGACGACAGGTTTTGCGATGGCCGGATGAAATCCTCCAAACCGGAAATCTCACGGAATTCCGGCAGGCGCTGGAAGACAAAATACTGCTGATCGAACTGGTCGAGGATGGTGAAATTCCGACGGATGCTCGAAAAAGCGCGAAACTCATCGATGATATCGAGAAAGATCGAATGCAGCGTGCCGACCGTGAGGTCGAGAGGATTGACCTTTGCGCCGGCCCGTTGGAGACGGTCGGATATCCGGGCCTTAAGCTCCTTTGCCGCCTTTTCGGTGAAGGTGGAGATAAGGATCCGTTCGGGGGTGACATCGCGTGAAGCCAGCAGATTTGCGGTGCGCTCAACTAGGCAGAATGTCTTGCCGGAACCCGGTCCTGCGACAACGAGCAAGGGACCGTCGAGCGATTCTATCACTTTCTGTTGCTCGAGATTAGCGCCCACACCGCTTCCTTTGACTTATTATGCTTCGACAGATCACTGAACAAACCTCAAGGCGTTTTCACAGATCTGATCTGCCTACCCGATCCAATAGTGCGGGATTCCCGGAGGGGTGGAATGATAAATGACGCTTTCAAATCTGCACACGCGTTGCGTCGAGATGCCGAAATGCTCGGTCCCGGCAAGTCAGCAGGATCACCTGCATGCGCTGAGACGCTTCCTCAAGAATCTCGGTCATCAGATCGAGCCGGCCGTCGTCGGAATAGACCAGCGGATCGTCAAGGATGAGCGAAACTGGTGTTCCCTGCTCCAGCAGCATGTCGGCAAAGGCGAGGCGAGTCAGCACCGCCAGCTGTTCCTGCGTCCCCTTTGAGAGAGTTCCGCAGGCTTCAATAAGACCGGATCGCGTGACCGATGCCAGGCCGAGCTCTTCGTCAAAGCTAAGGTCGGCGCCGGGGAAAAGGCGCTCGACATGAACGCGAGCGCGCTGGGCCACTGGGCCAACAAAGGTTCGAGATGCCTCCGCGCGCGCCTCGTCCAGCACATCCTTGAGCATTTTGACCGTGGCCGCCTCTTCGTCGAGCCGAGCCAGCGCCTGCGTTGCGGCATCGGATTCTTCGGCTGCAGCCGCGGCCAGGCTCGCTAGACCTTTGCCGCCCTCGTTCTCAATGATCGCCTCAAGGCGCGCGATATCCTTTTCGAGATCGCTCCGCCGGGTTTGACCAGCCCTTGCCCTGCTATCGATCGTTTCGATCTTGCGGTTGATCGCCTGCACATCATGTGCGGTGGCGTCGCGCTTCGCTTCGGCCAGTTTGACAGCAGCCTGGGCAACATCCTCCCGGGCTTTGGCGATGGCGTCGGCAAGCCCTGCAAAATCGGGCTTTCCTTCGAGCTGAGCGATGCGATCCGAGGCATGGGTCTGATCGCGCTCCGCGCCCGCCTGCGCGGCGGCAAGCGGGCGGTCCCTATCCTCTATTTCTCGCAGGTCCTGAACGGCTTGGTCGTGCAGGGTTTCAGCGCGCACCGCGGCAGTTTCCGCCTCTTCCAGGCTGCGGGTGAGCTGATCGATCGAGATCTCGGTTTCATCGGACGCAGGCGATTCCGGTGGAACACCGGCGACGAACAGCTTGAGCGCATCAGGGCCTGCCGCGAGATCCAACATCGGCTGCGCCGGCGTGAGGCCGGTGATCTTAGTTTCGAGCAGTTGGACGGTCCCCTGCGCGTCGCGAGCAGTATCGTTTCGCGTCCGCGCCGCAGCGAGGTCGGCCACGTCCCATTCGGCCAGTACCAGTTCCTGTCGCTCGAGCAATTCGGCGAGGCGGGCTTCCGCACTGGCTGCCGTTGCCGGCGGACGGATGACGAGGATTCCCCCGCCCAGGGCAATCTGCGTCTCACCGGTCAAGGTGCGCGGGCTATTTGGTGTCAGGGGCTCGCCGCCTATGGTGATGCCCGTAGCGTCGCCCGTAAGCTCGATGGTGGTAGCGCCGGCATTGACGGCTGCCCGCGCTTCCGCGACAGCACGGTCATTGGCATCCAGGCGAGCGAACGCCTCAGCCGGAATGACCCGTGCAGCCTGATTGCGGGCATTGGCCAGTTGCTTTTCGAGATCGAGGAGTTCGGTGTGCCGCTGGCGTGCATCGGCGATCGCCACACGACGCTGACGCGCGGCGAGACGTCCCTCCCCCTCCACAAGAGCCTGGCGGGCTGTGGCGCGATCATTGCGCGCCTTGTCCAGCGCTGCCTTTGCATCCGCGACTTTCGTGCGTCCCGCTTCCAGCTGATCTGCAAGCTGATCGCGATCGGCGGTGATTGCGGTCAAAGATTCGCCAGCGGCCGTCAGCGCTTCCCTCGCTGCCTCGTGCTGAGCATGCAGATCCTCGAGGCGATCGAGGTTCGTAGAGATATTTTCATGTTCGGCTTCGCGGGTTTCAAGAATCTGCGCGGCAGCCTTGGCGATCTCCAGAGACTGAACGAGATTGGCGCGCTGTTCTTGCTCGGTCTCGTCCGTCAGCTCCCGCTCGATAACCTTGAGCCGGCCACGCGCCGTTTCCAGCTCGCTGAAGCTCTTTTCGAGCGCATCGAGCCGAACAGCCGCGTCCGCAGCGGTCTGCCGCGCCTGCTGGTCACGATCCCGCGCCGCCTGCCAACGCCCCTTCGACTGCGCCTTTCCAGTGGGCGTCCAGTAAATGTCATATTGCTCATCGATCCGCTTTTGGACGCGCTCATAGGCAGCGCCGCCGACGATCGTCCCGACCTCCGCCTCAAGCGTCGCCTGGATGCTGCTGCGCACGATGCTGCCGGGCGCCGTCACTTCGAGCGCCTGCGCCTGCGGAACCCAAAGCAGACCGAGCGCGCCATAGGTGGCCGGGTCACCGCGCTGGCTGCTATCCTTGACGAACCCAAGAAGCGCCTGCAGCCGATTCTCGGCCTCCTCGCCCTGCGCCCGACCCTGCGGCCCCGTGACTTCGACCTGAGGGCCTTTGAGAAAGCGCTTTGCGATTTTCCAGCTGTCGGCGCCAATATCGAAACTGACTTCGATCTCTGGCGCGACCGCCTCGCCATAAGGCGCAAAACTTTGGGCGAGCTGATTCTTCGTGGCATGGCGGACGAAGAAAGCCGCACGCAGGGCCTCAAGGATCGTGGATTTCCCACTCTCATTGGGCTCGATGATGATGTTGAGCCCCTCACCCAACCCCTCGATCGTCAGGGGCTCGCGGAACTTGCGGAAATTGTTGAGGCTGATCCGCCGGAGTTGCAGGCTCATGCTTGGCCTCCCCGATGATATTCGACAAAGAGCCGCTCCATTGCGCGCCGCGCCAACATGGCTTCGGTCCCGCCGGCCGCGATCGTCTCGGTGAGCTTCTCAGCCGCTATGCCGAGTAATCCCTCTATCTTAAGATCCGCCAAGTCCTGCTCGCCCGGCCGCCCGACAAGATCGTCCGCCCGGACATCCAAGAAGCGAAGGCGATGCCGGAGGTCATCTTCGAGCCGCGACAGGATCTCGACGCGGTCGGCGAGGCTCGTAATGCCCGCAAGCGAAAGGCGCAGCAGCGTTGCCGCAGGATCGATAGCCGAGAGCAGCACGTCGCATTCCGCCGAGAAGGCAGCAGTGTCCTGCAAGGTCCAATCCCTGAGCAGCCATTGGAATCGGCCGGTGCGCACGGGTTCCACCTTTGGCTCCACTCCCGGCGCAAGCTCGATCATCAGAACATGGCCGGGTTCATCGCGTTGAAAACCGTCGGTTTCGGGGGTTCCGGCATACCAGGTGCGCGGATCGACCTTGAGTGTGCCGTGCCAATCGCCGAGCGCCAGATAGTCGAGACTGGACCGCTTTGCGCGATCCGTCGCGATCTGGTTCTTGGTCTCGCCGCGCGCCGTGAAATCGCGAATAGAACCATGTGCAAGGCCGATCCGCAGCTTCGCGCCTGGCGTTTCCATGCTGTCGAAAAGCTCGGTCGGATCGTCGAGATGGTGACGGTGGATGAGAGGTGCAGGGAGCAGCCAAACCCCGGCCTCCATCTCCTGCGCGACGGGCTCGGTGAGCAGGATGATATTGTCCGACGCTTTGCCGCGAACACGGTCCCACAGTCCTCCGTTGCGGGCATAATCGTGATTGCCCGGAAGCAGCCACCAGCGGCAAGAATAGCGCTGCATGCGCGAGACCGCTTGGACAATAACCCGGTCTTCGGGACCCTCGGTATCGAAGATGTCGCCCGCGACAATCACATGTCCTACCTGCTGGGCTGCAGCGACCTCGCCGATCCGGTCAATAGGATCGAAGCGCGCTTCGCCAAGCGCCGCGCGCACCTCGGAATCGAACCGGCCGAAGGGCTTGCCGAGCTGCCAGTCAGCTGTGTGGAGGAAACGCATGGATCAAGATCCCGTATTGGGGGGCGCAGAAAGCAGCGGAAGGGCACAGAGCGTGTTGACGAGCCGCATCTGCTCGATGCTGCTGCAGTGGGCCTCGCGCAAGCGGTCGCTGCCAAAAACAAGCGCGAGCGCTTTGGCGCGTGAAACCGCGACATTGATGCGGTTGAGCGAAAAGAGAAACTCCATGCCGCGGGCGGTCTCGTCGGCCGAGGAAGCCGTCATGGAGACCAGGCATATAGGGGCTTCCTGGCCCTGGAACTTGTCGACCGTGCCGACGCGGATGCTGCTCGGCAGCCCTGCCCGCAGCGCGTTGACCTGTGCATTATAGGGGGCGACGACGATGATGTCGCCGGGGCCGATAGGGCGCGTGGCGCCGTTCTTGTCGGTCCAGCTCCCTTGCAGCAGATCCTCGACCGCCGCTCCGATCGCGGCGACCTCCTCAGCGGCAATCTGCGCATTGCCTTCATGGACAACCGGCACCCAATATGCGCCGGCCGATGGCCAGGCTGTGCCGGTCAGGCGCTGGCGTTCGGTATCGCTATGGCTGGCGAGGCGTCCTTCGTAGACCTGGTTTGAAATGAAGTCGCAAACCGCGGGATGCATCCGCCGGGTCTCGGCAAGGAATATGCCCCGATCGGGCGGGACGGTGGCATGCTCGCCCAGCATCCACTCCAGGCATGACAGGTTGGCGGGCGCAGGATGTGCGCCCTGGATGACCTGAGGCAGCTGGCGCGGGTCGCCGACCAGCACGATATTGCGCGCGGCACGCCCCATAGCGACCATGTTGGCGAGGCCCACTTGCCCCGCCTCATCGACAAACAACCAATCGAAGCCCTGCAGATTCTCATCGCGCGCAAAGAAGAAGGCCGTACCGCCCACCACATTTGCGCGGGCGAGGATCAAGTCGTCATTGGCGGCGGCGCGGTGAACGGGACAATCGCTGGCATAGCCATCGTCGCCGCCGGAAACTTTGTGGGCGAACGAGACAGGAAAAGTGCCGCCTTCTTCCTCGCGCGCCCGCAGGCAGCCGAGCAGGACATTGCGGATCGCTTCATGGCTGTTCGAGGCGACGGCGACCCGATGTCCTGCTTTGACCAGCGCCAGGATCACCCGGGCCGTGACGTGCGTTTTGCCCGTGCCCGGCGGTCCCTGGATCGGGAGCAATGTCCGGTCCATGGCTTGCGCAGCGGCCATGGCGCCCGCCACCGGTTCCCCACCACCGAGAATGTCGCCGGCGATGCCGTTCAGACGTGGGGCGGCGCCCGACAGCAGATCATCGACGGCACGATAACGCCGCGGCCCGCATTGGTCCTCGATGACGTCGCGCACCGCTGCGGCCAACACCTTGGTATCGAGCGGCCAATCCGGATGCAGGGTCAGCCGATCGGTGAGGAGTTCGGCCCTCGCCACGCCGACCTTCAGGGTAATCGTGCATGCATTGCGATCCAGCGCCTCAATCGCAACAGTTGACGGCGGCCCATCAATCCCGGGCACAGTAGCCTTGCCGCCTTCGCGCAATTTGGTTTCCTGAGACGGAAAGCGATAGGTGCGCATCACCGAGCGCTTGATGGGTTCGATCCCAGATATCGCCTCGAGCCCCGCCAAGGCGTCGAGATCGTCGACAAGCTCTTCCTCATCGCGCGCCGCGCTGTCGAAAACCGTCCACTGGGCAGGCTTGGCTTCACGCTTGTGGAACAGCCCCAGGTTGAACAGCAATTCCTGACGCTCTGGGGCCAGAGTGGATGCGGCCAGGCGATCGCGCAGCGCCGTCGTTTCCTCGTCCTCGACGGCCTCCTGCTCGGCCGCGTCTTGTGCAAGCACGGGCCAGGGACCATCGGGCCGGATGCCCACTAGCCAATCGCGCAGAAGCTGGGTCGACTGGCAATCGATCCGATTATAGTCCTCGATCTCGTCGAGGATTTGCTGATCGCCCGTCTCGCGCCAATTTTCATAAGCAACGACCGATCCGCCTGCTGTCTTGACCTCGCCCTCGCGCTTCAAGCCATAAAAGGCCTCCAGCGCCTTGATGGAGTAGCTCGGTTCGGAAGCAATGAGCGCGCCGCGCACGACCGCATAGAGGTCAACAAAGCGGCGTTCGCGCATGAGGCGGTCGAGAAAGGCCTCACCGATACCATAGCGCGTGGTGAGACGCCGCAAAGCAGTGATCTCATACGGCGCATAATGATAGATACGGGCCTGCGGATAAGCCGTGAGCCGATCGCGAAAAAAAGCAAGCAGCCGTTCGAGCGCTTGCGCTTCGGCAGCATGGTCGTGGGCCCAGAAGGCATGGAAACTACCATCGGCCCACACGCCGTGCAGATACTCAAGGCCTCCCTCATAATGGGGGTCGCCCTCGATATCATAGAAGAGATCGCCCGCCTGCGGCCGAGGGAGCAGGTCAAAGCCTTTGCCTGCCTGTACCGGGCGCAACTCGAAGGCGGGTTCGCCGGTTTTGCGCGCGTGCTGCAATCGTGCTTGGCCGACAAGCTTCTCCGCTGTTGCACTCGCAACGCCGCGCACCGAGCCGTCATGCCGTGCCAGCGCGGCCATAGTTTCGATGCCGGACGCCTCGAGCTTCTTCACTTGGCCGCGGGTAATATTGGCGACCTGGAACAAGCTGTCCTGGCTGGTGAGGACAGCGTCGCAATGATCGGCCCATCGGCACAGCGAACAATCCGCGCAGGGAATCGGCCGCGTCGGTTGGGGCGACGCAACAAAGGCCTCGAGCTTCGCCCGCGCACCGCGCGCATAATGGGCATAGTCGGCCAAACGCAGCGTCGCGCGCGCCCCATTGCCGAGCTGCACATGCGCATGCTCCGGCATCACGCCCTGGATCTCTGCCAAAAGGTCGGAATAGAGCACGAGCTGCAGCACATGCTTGGGGTGGGCTTTGCGCTTGAGCTTGGTGTCGGTCACTTCATAGCTGAACGGCCCCAGCAAGGATGGCCGTTCGACCCGCTCGAGAAAATCGGACCAGCCACCCCACCGCTCGGCCAGAAAAGCCCCTTGGAAGATGATCTGCGAGCCCTTCGCCAGGGCAACTCGCGTCTCGTCCGCGTTCTGGGCAAGGTCCCCACGCGCGATCTCGACCACGCCATGGCCCGCGTCCTTCAGAGTCGCCAAATGGGCGGCCTCATGAGCATCGCCCTGTTTCTGAAGCAGCGCGGCATCCTCGGTATCTTCCCGGGGGGTGAGCGGCTCGCCGCGCATATAGGCAAGATCGAGCGCCGTCGCATGCGCGCAGCCGACGAACCGCATCAGGTCCGTCGCTGAAAACAGGATGGTGCTCCCGATCGTCCTCACTTGGCCCCCTTCGATTTGCCCTGCGCCCCCACGAGGGAATCACCTCGACAGGCGTTACCCTGATCCTTAGCATGCGAGGGTGTCAATCTGTGACATGGACATACAATGACTTTCGCCAAGGCTAACGATCTCCTGCGCCTCGCCCAGCTCGCCGCCTCACGGCGCTTGGGCATCAGCCTTGAGGAAATCTCTCAGGAGTTCGGCATTTCGCACCGAACGGCGCAGCGCATGACCAGCGCGCTGGAGGACAATTTCGCAAATGTCGTTGTCGTGGAAGATGACGATCGCCGCCGGCGCTGGCGCATCCAAAGTCCCATCCCCGAGCGGCTGCAACCGCGCCAGGAAAACACCATCGAGGCGCTAGAAATCGCAGCCCGCGCGGCCCGTGACGAGAACCGGCTTCGCCACGCCCGCGCGCTGGAAGATCTAAGAGACAGCCTGATCACGCGCCTCTCCCCGCGCGACGCGCTGCGCTCGGAAGCCGATGCGGAGGCGGTGCTATCGGCTTTGGGCCAAGTGGCGCGGCCAGGCCCGAAGGTCGCGATGAGACCTGAGGTCACCGACGTTCTGATCGAGGCGCTGCGCGGACCGTTCAAGATGCGCATTGTCTATGGCGACACCGACGCAGAAACCCGGACGGTCGAGCCGCATGGGCTCTTGCTGGGATTGCGGAGCTATCTCGTTGCGCGCCAGGCTGATCGAGGCGAGAATCTCCGCCATTTTCGCCTGGACCGCATTCACAGCGCCGAATGTCTCGATGAGAGTTTTCCCATCCAGTCCGGCTTTTCCTTGAACGATCATGCGGCGCAGGCCTTCGGCGCCTATCAGGACCCCGCCCAATATGGTGAGGTCGTCTGGCGTTTTCTTCCCGAAGCAGCTCCGCGCGCGGCGGAATTCCAGTTCCATCCCAACCAATCGGCCGAATATCGGGACGACGGCAGTCTGATTGTTCGGTTCAAGGCCGCAGGCTGGCTGGAAATGGCCTGGCATCTCTATCAGTGGGGCGACAAGGTCGAGGTGCTGGAACCGGCGGGGTTGCGGGCGCTGGTCGAGGGTCATGCGCGTTCGGACTTCCCGGCCTTGCCCTGATTGATCGATTTGTGTCGCCCTCGGTGGCGGCGGGTTTCAGTTGAGTTCGGCGAGGAAGCTGGTCGCCGTTAATTGTGCGTGATCGCTCAAAGGCGGGCGAAGCGTGAAGGCACTCGGCGCACGGGCGAAATTCCACAGCCGCATGAGGCACCATTCCTCGCGCCTCGTATCGGCGACGGCCAGCTCATTGCGAGAGATATGAAAGGGCGTGCGCTCCCATCCGTTGGTGGTTTTGACCTCGATCAGCTTCTCGCGCCCGTCCGTTTCAAAGCTCCGGATATCAAAGCCAAAACCATCGCCATCCTGCAAAGATGTCCAGCGGACTTTGTCCGCGAGATCGTCGCGGCCCGCGGCAGATAAATGACGGCGCTCGTGATGCAGCACACATTCTTCACCCGCCTTGCCAAGCGCCCGGTTGCGCGCGTCGCGCTCGGCGACATCATATTTGCGGCCGATCGCGGCCATGAACGCTGGATCGATCGGCGACGGTTCGTTGCGCACCGTCGGCGGCGGCCCGATCCGCAGTGATCCTTGCGCTTCCGGTACGTTCAGGGCAGCTCTTGAGAGCGTGTCGGGAGCCAGCCATTCGGGCCGCGCCTCCAACCACCGCAGGACGCCATCGACCAGCGCATTCTGGAAATTGGCGGCCGGCTTGTAGCCCTCGATCCAAGGCTGACCGAGGCCGAGCAAGACCGCGCTGATGTTCTGATGCTTGAACTCGATTGAGCCCTTGCTACGGTCGATCACGGCTTGAAGATTGCGGTTTCGCGCCGCTTTATCGAAGGAGCGACCAACCAGCTCGTCGGTGAGCATGGCGAAATAGTCGGCGACGATGTGATCAATTTCCTGATCGGACCAGACTTCCGCCACAGCCTATTTCACCACCGGGTAGTTCGGCATTGGCCAATCATGCCCGGCATTGTCCATCATGAGATCGATGAAGATCGGCAGCAAGCAGCCGAGCAGCGCGGCGCCATCCCTGACCTGGGCGCGATTGACGTCGCTGTTCCATGTCGAGCCACCATGCACCAGTTGGTTCCGCAGCACATAAAGCCGGTCGAACAGGATCGAGAGAATCCTGGCCGTGTCGTGATCGCGCAATGCGGCGCCTATCGCGCCGCGAGATCGCTCCAATTTTTCTGCCCAATCCGCATAGCCAGGCGCTCCATTATGATGCTGCCAAAAGGGATGGAAGACATAGCGGTTTGCGAGAAGCACCCGGATTTCCTGAGGGAAGCGCTGCCAGACCATGTCGTAGATGCGATGTTTGCCATCAAAGCCCACAAGGGTTGCGAAAAAGGCCTGGAACAATCCCCGCTCACCCTCGGGGATACCAATCACCCGCGATGCTTCAACGTCGCCGGCATAGGCCGCGTTGAAGCCGATCCAGAGCAGGATGAAACGTACATCCTCATCGGCCTGCTCGGCCTCGGCACGGCGCAGCCACGACAGCGCGCGATGCACCCTGAGCGTCAGCGGCTCCGGAAAATCGCCACGCAGCTCGCGCTGCTTGGCCTTCAAGATCTCATGGTGCAGCGGGCTGCCGGGCGGATAGCGATAGGCCATGACCGATATGGTAAAGCCTTGCTGGTCAGGCTCAATCCCTCTCGATCAACGGCCTCGAGATCGTTGCAGCGGCGCTCGTTCCTTGCCGGGTTCCTGCCGGTTCCGGCCTGACGGCTCAACCGCCCGGACCGAGGTGTCCCGCACCTTGGCTGCCTGAAACTGCCGACCTGCCTGCAGATGCGTTTGCACCTTGTCGTTTGCCACCTTCATTACCCTGGCAACGGCATCGGGATTGTCGAACAAGGCCGCGCGCACCACCGTCTCAATCACGCGAAGCTGGCTCTGGGCCGCCCGCGCATTCTTCACCCGGCTTTGCTCCGACGATGTTTGCCTAGAAGCCTCATCAGCCTGGTGTCGATCGCGACTGGGTTCGCGCGATGCTGGCGCCGTGACGGCGGGGGCAATGCTGTTGCGACTAGCATCGCGCCGGACTCGATCCAGCTCCTGTAAATCCCGTTCGCTCGGCCGATATCCCCGCACTTCCAAACCTTGGCGACTGGCTTCGAGCCAAGCCGCCCTTCGGAACGTATCGCTGCCGGTAACATGGACGTGCGACCACCCGCGATGGCGAGCGATGGCAACGAGATCGCGCACAACCTCGTCGCTCTCGCTGGAGGTGATGAGCCGTCTGCCCTGGTCACGGAACGCCGGTTCCTTAGCTTGCGCACTCGTGAAATATGCGGGCTCGCCCGACCATTTGCTCGTCGTGGAGAAATAGCGTTTTCGCAAGGCATCGGGAATGTCACCAGGCGACGCCGCTTGGAGGACGGACGGATCAATCGACTTCCCCTTCTTGGTTGCTTCGGGCGACGATTGCGCCGCATTCCTCGGCCTGGCTCCCGAGTCCTGCGCAATCGTATTGCTACGCTTGCCCGTACCACGTGGCGTCAGAGGTTTTTCAGCGGCCATGATCTGCCCTTTCCTGGATGAGGGGTGAAGATGACGCCCCTTCCGTCTGCACGAGCGCCCGCTCGATCATCGATGACACGAAAGCGATGGCCGCTGCCTCATCGCCGGGCGGCGGCAAGTCGGTCAGGTCGCCCAGGACCAGCATGTCATCGGTAATCTTAGCCGCGCCCGCCAGTTCACCATCGGTCATTTCCCGCATCTTGGTCTCCTCCAGCAAGGCCCCGCCCGTGCTCTTCGCCGTTGGTCCCTCCGCGTCATTGTAAGGGGACACCACCTGATGCTTGCCTGGGGGCAGAACAGTTGGGGACGCAGCAGCGGGGATAGGCCGCGACGGCAGAATAGGCGGCGACAAAACGCGCCGTGTGAAGCGCGGCATTCGATAAAAGGCGATCTTCCTACCACGAACCGGCGCGATCCCGCCGCGCAGCAACAAGAGCTCGGTCTTGGGCATTTGCATCAGCTCCTGCGGCAGCAGGAGGGCGCGGCGCTGATCGGATTCCGACACGCTGCGATTGGCCAACAGCCCATGAATCGTTCGGCTGCGCGATTTTACATTCATCGTGAAGAAGCCGAGCCGCTCTGAAAGCTCGTTCGCGACCTTCAGCTCCTTGGGCGTGAACACCACCTCAAGCCCGCAATTGGCGATGATTTCGTCGGTAACATCGGGACCATAAATGGCCCGCAGCTGCGCCCGGCTCTGGATCACCGGCAGCAGGCGCAAGCCGTATCCAGCGACATAGGAAAAGCCATCCGCGATGACCGAGGCCTTCCCCAGCCTTGCGAATTCATCGAGCAGGATCAGGACTGGGACATTGCTGGCAGCGTCGGGCAAATCGCGCGTGTTGAGATCCACCAGCTGCTGCAGAAAGAGGCTGTAAACCGGCGCGATCCGGTCGATATTGTCAGGCGAGACACCGAGATAGATCGACATGTGCCGCGCCCGGACTTCGCGAAGGTCGAAATCGCTTGCCGAGGTCGCGGCATCGACCACGGGGTTGAGCCAGAGATTGAGCCGCGCCGTGATCGTCTGCTTGATCCCCGAAAAGGTGTTGTCCGAAGCCGAGGCGAAATCCTGGATTGCCGAGACGCATGCCTGACTTAGGCGCTGTCCCGCCCCCCTCGCCTCTTCCAGGGCCTTGGGAAGATCGCTCTTGGGATCCCCAGTGGTCAGCCGTCGATAGATCTCGCCGATCGTGAAGGGCATGCCAGGATTGGCAGCAACGAGCGCGCCGACGCCGATGAAGGCCGCCCGCGCCGCTTCGGCCCAAAACGGGTCCGATCGTTCCGGCGCGGGGAAGAGCATGACTGCGATTTTCTGAAGCTCGTTGACGACTTCGGTGTCATCGGCTCGCCGGATATGCGCCAGGGGATTGTACCGTGCCGTCCGCCCTTCAGGGTCCAACGGATCGAAGAGGTAAACCGATTGACCGGCACGTTGGCGATAACCGGCGCTGGTACTCCAATTCTCCCGCTTCACATCGAGCACGACGACCGAATCCGGCCAGGTCAGCAGATTGGGGATGACAACACCGACGCCCTTCCCGGCGCGCGTCGGCGCTTCGAGCAGGACATGCTCGTTTCCGCCGAAAATGAGGAAACGCCCTGCTTTGCGTCCAACGACAATGCCAGACGGGGCACGCAGCCCCTCGCGTCGGATTTCGCCCTCGCGCGCAAACCGAGCCCTGCCGTGCAAGGATGGGCCTCGCCGCAGGATCGTGAGGACAAGAAGCGCGATTACGGCGGCGCCGGCCATCGCACCCCGCTTGATCCAATCCCCGAGCAGCGGATCACCACGATAATACCAGAGCCAGGCCGGCAGAGTGCCGAGATCGATATTAGGTCCGATCTGCCCGAGTCCGAACAAGGCAACGAACAGGGTAATGACAGCCCACAACAGAATTGCGCCGATCACGCACAGGCCAATCGCCCAGGGACTACGCTGCGCCAGCATCGCCCATCCTCGGCTCGAAATAGATCTCGTCGACCTCAAACCGCCCGCCGTGACGGCGTGTCTGCACAACGACGTCGACGAGCATGCGAAGGAGTCCGCGAATATCGTCGCGGGCGAGATCGCGGCCGCCTTCCGATTCCTTGACGAGCAACGTCAGCTGTTCGAACGCGCCGGCGGGTGAACCGGCGTGGACGGTCGTGATCGATCCGGGATGCCCGGAATTGACGTTCCTCAGATAGAAGAATGCGGTGCCGTCACGCAGCTCCTGGAGCAGGATGCGGTCGGGCCGCATGCGCAGCGCGCTTTCGAGCAGCTGCTTGGCGCCAACCTTGGCCAGGCCCTGACCCTCGCTCGAATAGACCATATGGACAACGTTGCGATGAGGCACGACCAGCTCACGCGTATCTTCGATGGTGAGCAACCGCTCCTCCGGCGGGATGAGCTGAATGAGTGCCTTGGCAAGAGTGGTCTTTCCCGAACCCGTGGCGCCGCTGACCAGAATGTTCTTGCGTGCCGGAACGGCGACCTTGAAGAATTCCGGCCAGTCGCCCGCGTCGCGCAGCGACACTAACCGCGCATCGACATCGGTGAGCCCTTTGGCGCTAGCACGTGTCGTGCGGAAAAGCCCGGCGCCGGCCAGTTGGTCAATCGGCAGGGTCACGGTCGACGGCTTGCGGATCGTGAAGGAAGGACAACCGCTTGGGGTGACCGACGGTATGACGATCTGGCAGCGCTCTCCACCCGGCAGGACCGTCGAACAGATCGGGGACTGACCATCGATGTCCTGGTGCGTGAAGCTCGCCGCAGCAACGGCGAGCGTCCCTAGCCAGTCGCTGTCCAGCTCCGGCATCTGCTGCCAGCGCCATCCTTCTCGATCCTCGATCCCCGCTTCCCCCGGTCGATTGACCACCAGCTCCGTGACATCATCCGGCTCCAGGAGCGGCAGGAGCGGCGCGAGATAGTGACGGAGGACGGCGGTATCGCGCATGGCTTACCGCCGCAGTTCCAGATTGTAGACATCGGCGAAGTTGAAATCCTTGGCGACGAAGATGCCGACCTCCTCACCCTGATTCTTCTTCAGGACCGGCCGGATATTGATATTGTTCTGCAGAGCGATCGCCGCGCCTTCGCTGGGCGCCCGCGTTACATTGTTGAAATTGCCGTTGCCGCTGGAGGCCGCCTGTCCGGCGATATAGGCGGCATCATCGACCAGCGAGAAGAGCAGGGCGCCGCCAAAACGCGCCCAGAAGAAGCTGTCGACCGCGCCTGCAAGCCCGGCTCGGCCGAGTGCATCGGAGCCAGGCGAGGCAAGATCGATCCGCACGCCCTGGGGCGTTACCGCTCGCGTCCAGAGGACGAACAGGCGATTTTGTCCTTGCTGGATGCCGCCGCGATATTCGCCGAGAACGCGCGTGCCCTTTTCCATGAGTACGACCCGGCCATTCTCGGAATAAACGTCCCGCGGAATCAGGCAGGACGTGTAACCGGGCTGCGCGGAATTGATGGCGGTTTGCAGGATACAGGGGATCAATGTGCCCGCCGTAATCAGAAAGTTGCGGTTCGGCAGCATCGAGGCCCGCGCTTCCCCGACCGACGAGCTTTGCCGCAGAAGATCGAGCGCGTTGGGTGCCCTGCCCTCGCCGCTCTCTGGCGATCCGGCAACGTTGTCAGGCGCTTCGCCGACGGCCCCTGCAGCTGTGGGCGCGCCAGCCTCGCCGCCGAGATCGCGACCTCCATAGGCAATCAGTGTGGACCGCCGCGCCTGCTCGGCAAGCGTTGGCCGAGGGGCGCTGGTTCTGCTCGGTGACGCGCCCGGCTGCATGGCGGGGACAATTTGGCCTTCGGGGCCGGGAACGCCAGCGGCTGGATTGAGCACCGGCGCGTTGGTGTCCGCGCCGGCTGCCCCGAGCGGCCGGCGTTGAGGGGCGACCGCGGCATAATCGACTGTTTCCCGGGCGACGATATCGGGGCGTTCCCGCGCTGCGCCTGCCGGCGCGGTGAGGTCGCGAGACGAGGCTTGCTTGCCCGTGCCGGAATTCACCCAAAGAATGCCCAGGACCATCGCCGTGCCGGCGAAGATCAACGCCGTGTTGCGCCGCGCAGGCGTCATGCCGCCGATCGGCTCGATTCCACGCTCGTGAAGAATTTCTTGCCTTTCGGGCGTTGGATCGGCACCGGGCAGCGGGCGCACAATAGGGGACGGTTCATCGGCCATGGTTCATTCCTGCGGATGGGTGATGGTGCGCTCGACGTGAGGCGATCCGGTATTTGTTCCATGATCGACGCCATAAGGTTCGGGCGCCTGGTTATAGATGCACAGCACCTCGCCGCCCCGGCGCAGGCGCAGTTGGCGCGCCACCAAATGAACGACGACGAATTCGTCGCGAACGTCGAACGGAACCAGCGTTTCGGACCCGTCTGGCCTCACCAGATAAATGGCAGGAACTTCCCGGTTCGCCGGAAACCGCAGCACTGTGAATTGGCCATTGTCGGAGACTTCCGACGGCTGCAGCTCGCTCGAGCCCTGGACCTTGTAATTCATGTTGCGCGGACCCTCGATCACCGCATGATCGAGGGCACCGCGTACAGCCTGGGCCTCCAGTGCAGCCGCTTGCATCGCGATCTGTGCTGCTCTCAGGCGTTCCGACCGCGCCGCGTCGTCCCTTGGATAGCGGAAGCGCACCTGGAAATAAGCGTGGCCGTTGCGGCCGGTGATCGGCCCATTGCGCGCGGTCAATTCGAAGGCATAGCTGCGCAATACGCCACCGCGGGACGTCGTGACGATGAGGTTGGTCGGTCCAGCCCGCTCGCGTGGCTTGAGGAACAAGATGTGCCCGGCCACCGCGACCTCCCAGGAGACGGTGTCGCCCAGCGCGACGTGCTGGATCGTCTCGTCCTCACTGAGGACAATCTGGGTTGCCGTCCGAAAGGTGCCGACGACGCGATAAACCTGGGTTTCCTCGTAATCCACGAACTTGACGCGAGGGTCGGACGGGCCGCCCCTCGGCACCTCAACCGCATGGCCCGCAGATATGGGTGCGAGCGCCAAGATGATCGCGGCAGCGAGCGCCCTCATCGGATCACCTCCGGGTCGGAGCGGTAATTTTCGACCTGGAAGCCGAGCGGGTTCCGATAGCGGTCACCTTCGGCCATCGGCGCATTGGCATAGGCGAATGTGACCGTGGCGATCCAATCGCTGCTCTGCGTATCCGTCTCGGTCTGGACGATCCGTGTGAATCGCACATTGGCGACCCGATCATTGATGAAGGCGATGTTGCGCACCCGCGCCTGCACGACCGCGTTTTTCCCCCAGGCGTTCTGGGGACTGGTGGCATTGTTATTGCTGAAGAAGCGTGCCCAGCGCTGCTGCTCCGTAGGCTGCGACAGGATCGTCACAAAGCGGAAATTCTCCTCGGCCGCCGCCGGTATCCAGCTTTCGCGTGTGCGGACATATTGCGCGAGGAAGTATTTGGTGACCGCCTCATCATAGCGCATCGGCCGCTGGGTCAGCGCCGTCTGGACATCCACCGCGCCCGTCGTCTGATTGACCCGAATGACATAGGGCACGACGGTCTTGAGCGGGGCCAGCGCGGCGACAGCAAAAATGGATGCGGCCGCAAGGATCGAGGTTACCGTCGCCACGGTCCAAGCAATACGTGTCGATCGCAATGCCGATCGAACCCTGTCCTGGTCCCAGCTTCGCGCTTCCTGGAAATAGCGTTTGAGCCCGGAAGTAGGCACCGCCTCCGCGTCATCGTCAGCAACTCGCATAACGAATGTCCTTTGGCGCAAAGGAAACCTTGTCGTCCGGAGGCGCTGGCACTGCGGGCGGAGGCGGTGGATCGCCCACCTGCGGATGAGACAAGGGAGGAATGGGCGGTGCGGGGCGCGGCGCTGTAGTCGCCCGCACCGGCGATCCGGGCAGAACGCTCCCATAGATATTCACGTCACGCAGATGGTGCCCGTTGCAAACGGCCAGCTTCTTGGGTCCGGACGCGCATGCCGCGAGGCCCAGCAGTGGAAGGCTGCCGATCAGGCAGAAAGTAACCTGGCGGATGGTGAACGTCGATTTTTGAGGACAGGGCAAGGTCATGGTGATGTCTCACTATGCCGCTTCGATGGAGCCGCCCCGACGAGCGGCGCGCTCCAGATTGCGGCTGTTGCGCGCAATGCGGCGTTGTCGGAAGGGAGATGCCATCGTCCCCCAGGCGGTCCCGGCGAAGGCACCAACCCCCGCAGCGGCGCCGCCCGCAATGCCGGTGGCAATGGCCGGAGCCTGGAAAAAGAAAATCGTCCCGAGGAAGAGGTAGACGGCGTAGATGACTGCAGCGATCGTGACGTCCGACTTGGCCTCAGCCTCCGCCAACGCGGCCGCGCCCAAATCCGCGACCAGCACTGTGATGGCAATGATCACCGCAATTAGAATGATATAGTTGAAGGCTTGCCCGAGCCACCCATGAAAGAACCGACGAGTCGGCTCGAACAGAGCGAGAGCAATAAATATCGGGCCTAGAGCTATGAGGATCGCCAGCGCCACCTTGGCGAATATCGTAATGGCAAATCCTATAGCTGCAGAAAGGCCAGCCAAGGCGTATAATACAATCGCCAGCGTCAAAAGAACCAGCTTCCAAGGATTTATGTCGAGGTACGTCTCTGCTTCCGCCCGGATAAGACGGATGACATCGTCAACCTGACTAAAATAGTGGTCAAATGCCGAACCAGCGGTGCCGATCGTTTTACCGGCAAGAGCCTGTGCGATCGCATCGGGCATCCCGTGGAAGAGCGGATCGATAATCCACTCCGAATAGGCGACTGTCGTGGCCGCCATATACAACACACAGAGCTTGACCATCCGGGCGAACAGCTCGCCCCACGGCTCGCTAATTATACCTCGCATGACCATAAATCCGAACAAGGCGATATAGATTACGAGGCCGACGGCGAGTGGACCCCGGATTACTTCCACGACGTTTGACAATCGATCATTGAGAAAAAGATCGAGCTTGCCGTCGATATCGGCATAGATGGTCGAGAAAATGGTGGAGGACATTGAACGGTTCTGCGATCTTCATCGACCCAAGGATTGTTCAAGGTTTCTGGAATTCTCGACGCTTTTCGCGTTGCTGCACTCCTGCGGATCGATGTGGGTGCCGTTTGAGCAGGCCTCCAGAATTCGTGACATCTCCTGCGGTGAGTTCGCGAGTTCGTCCTTCCCTTTTGTTACGTCGCAGGCGCAGAGCAGCAGCGTTGTGACCAGTGCGGCGGGTCCGGCTAATTTCATCACCGGGTCTCGCCCAACGATTGTTCAAGCTTGGCCAGAGCTTCTTCTCCTTGGCGCTGCGAACGTAACCGATCCTCCGCATCCTGCCGCATGCGGAGCGCCTGCAACTGCAAGGCATCATTCTGGATGTGGGCGTTTTCGACCCCTACCCTTGCCTGAATGTCCATGACCTGTTTCGCGTCCGAAGCCGTATCGAGCGAGGTGCGCAGTTCTTCCAAGCCCGCTGTGCGTTGGGCCGAGACGCCATAGGCCGACTCCGCGATCGCGGCATCGCGGGCGGCTAGATCGCCATTTCGCAACAGAGTGTCGCGCGACGCCCGCTCATAGGCTGAGGCGCCTGGCCGCAGGTCCGGCAGCGCAATGCGGTTGGCATCGCGAATTCGGGTCGCGGCACTGCCAAGCGATCCCAGGCTGGCATTGTCCGACGACATCAACCTGCCGAGGTCGCGGGCCTCGCGCGGCAGAAGATGGCGCATCGCGTCGGTGGAAAGCGACGGGGCAATGCCGTTGACGTCGGTGACCTGATTGAAGCTACCGTAGAGCTGCTTGGCCTCGGCGATCTGCTCCTTGCCCTGCTCGATCATCGACAGGGTGTTCTTGACCGTGGCGAGCGCCTGCAAATAGCCAGAGCTGTCATAGACCGGTATGCCTTGGGCGGCGGCCGGACCTGCTGTTCCCAGGATAATCGCACCGATCGCTGCGATTTTGCCTTTACGCATAGCTCATCCTTTCCTGCTCGATGGAGACCGACGCTGCCCGTGAAAGAGAGGCAGCCAGTTTTCGGGATCGTCGCCGACCTCGGCGCGGATGGCATCGAGCAGCGTCACCGTTTCCGTGGTGCCCGAGAGAACTGCCAGCTCGTCGGAGAGACCGCCAAGATCGAGCTCTACGACGATCGAGTCATGGCCTTGCTTGACCAGGAACCGGCGGGATTCCGGATTCAGATCGTGGCGGATGAGCTTGAACTCCGCCTGGGTCAGACCCAGTCCATCGACATAGTCCGTTTCGCGGCCATAGGGGTTGGGCAGCAATATCTTGGTCGCAACCTGCTCCATGATACTGTGCGAAATGTCCGAACGCAGCGCATCCGCAGGGCTTTGCGTGCCGAAGACAAGAAAGGCATTCTGCTTGCGGTAGGTCTTGAGGCCGTCCTGCGCGAAGGCGCGAAACGCATCGTCCCCCAAGGCTTTCCAGAATTCGTCGATGTCGATCACAAGCCGCCGGCCGTCGAGGAGACCGTCGATCCGGTGGAACATGTACATCATGAGCGGCGTGCGGACTTCGGGGTTGTCGAGAAAATCGGTCATGTCGAAGCCGACGAACGGCGCCTCGAGCGACAAAGCGTCGATCTCATTGTCGAACACCCAGCCGAGCGACCCTCCCCGTGCCCATTTCTCCAGCCGGGCACCGATGCCTTCCGGGTCGCGCTGACCGAGCAGCTGGCGAAGCGCGAGAATGGAGCGGTCCTCCGGCGCGAGGCGTCCGAGCGAGGCCAGCCCCTCGTCGATCATGCGCTCCTGTGTGACGCCGAGCTGTCCTCCGACCGGCGTCACAAGTTGGCGGATCAAGCGCCCCAGGAAGACAAGATTGCGTGGACCATAGTCGAGCGCCCGCAGAGGCGCGAAACCTGTAGGTTCCCCATTCTTCAGCGTCAGATAGATCCCGCCCGCGGATCGGACATAGATCTCCGCGCCGCGGTCCTTGTCGATGAAGATCTGCTGCGCGCCCGTCTTCTCGAGCTGCGCCATCAGAAAATTCTGGACGACGGTCTTGCCCGCGCCGGAAGGACCGATGATCAGTGTGTGGCCCAAATCGCCGACATGGAAGTTGAAATAATAGGGCGATTGCGCGGCCGTCTTCATCATGGCGATGGCAGGCCCCCAATGGTTCCCGTTGGCTCGGCCCGCAGGATAAGTGTGGAACGGCGCCAAGGCGGCAAAATTGCGCGAGGTGATCGCCGCCGGCCGCGCCCGCCATGCGAAATTTCCGGGCAGCTGCGCCCAGAACGCCGCTTCGAGCGCTGGTCCTTCGCGCGCCGCCACCAGGCCGGCATCGGCCAGTGCCGCGCGCGCGGCCGAGAGATTATCGGCAAGCCGCCTCTGGCTCTCGGCGAAGACGGCCAGTGAGAAATGATGCTCCCCGAGCACGAACCGGTTGCTTTGCAGATCGTCGGCGGCATCGGCGAGATCGAGCGCCTGGCTCGCTGCGGCATCCTCGGTCGAGGCCATCTGGTTCTGACGGCGGCGCAGGCGTTCGGCTGCCCGCGCCTTGCCCATGAAAGTGAAGGATTGGGAGACGACGAAGGCGAAATCCTGGCCGAGCAAGGCATTCATCTGGCCCGGGCGCGTGAGCGCGGGATACTCTCTGATCCCGAAGATACCCTGCCAGCGGCTTGCGTCATGGGCGCGGATCTCAACTGTCTCGCGTCCGAAGATCACGCGCTCGCCATAAAGCGCCGATCCCAGATGACCGCGGACGAGCGGAACCCTGGATCGCGCGCCCATCATCACTTGCTCGAGCACCTCGAGCGGGGTGGAGAAGATAAGGCCATTATGCTCGTAGAGGGCGAGGCGCGACGGGCTGCAGCGGCGGAGCAGCTTCTCGATGTCCCGTGCCTTCTCCTCGAAGCGCGCCAGTTCATCGGGATCGACTTCCTGCGCCGCCGCCCTGGCTTTCGCGAATCGCTTGAGAAGCAGCCCGGTCCGGTCGGTCGATCCGACTGCTGGACGCATGAGCAGCGTCAGATAATGCTCGTTGACGAACATCCGCTTGGCGGTGACGCGCGCACGATATTTGCTGTCGAGCTCGGCGGCGAACCTCGAGCGGAACTCCCCTTCGGGATAGTCCCCTACGGCTGAGCGGACGATGTGGGTCCAGATCGCAAGCCGATCGTCGGCGATGTTGCGCCAGGTGCCGTTGAGCTTCTCGTGCCAATCGTTGAGGTGGATCGGATCAGCCGTCTCGAAAGCCAGGCCTTCGAGGCGGAACATCATCATGAGATCGCCGCTATCGAGCGCAATCACATCGGGCGTCGCATGGCGGGCATAGGGAAGATAGCGCCCGGGCTCCGCTTCTCGGGCCAGAACCCGCCAGGGCGTCTTGCGTGGCGGCAGTTGGGCGGCGCTAGCCACGCGCGAAACCCTTCCGCTTCATCCCCGCGACCGGCAGCGGTGAATAGGAACTGCCTCCCCACCAGCCGCGGTTCCGGCAGCGCGCCTTGGTCAAGGTCCACAACCATAACAGGCGAAAGGCATTGGCGTCGTGGCGCACGATGAGGCGCGCGACCGCGAGGCATGCACCGCCGATCGCCACCGCGTAAAGCGGATTGCCGCTGACGATCAGGGTGAGACAGGCAGCAAGCGCGATCGGCAAGGACGCTTCGAGCGGCACGCCCAGCCACATCGTCGGCCGGGTCACCGCAAGGAAGAGCGTTTCCTCGCGCAGCCGTTCGTTCGAGGACGCTGCCTCCTTCACGCGCCACCCGTGATGGTATCGACGATCCACTGCGCGCTGAAGACGATGAAAATGCCGACGATGACCGTCACCAAAAGGCCAAGGCTCGCCCGTCCAGTGAAGAACATGAAACCGACGATGACGACGGCGATGACCGCAATCGTCTTGGCAAAGGTTCCCGTCAGCCAGGTCTTGATGTTCTCCGCCATCGAGGTGATGCCGTCCGCGCCCTGCGCATGGGCGGGATCGCTGAGCAGCAATGAGACAAGCACCGCCAGACCGACGATGCCGGCGATGCGCAGCAGAAGACGCGCCCATTGGGGCTGGGAGCCCAGGCGGGCGGTGATCGCTGTCATGGATGCTTTCCTTTCTCAGAAGTTGCCCCGTCCCCGAAGACCATGAGCGAGGCCTGCCGGGCATCGGCGGTGGTGTTCCAGCCGGCCGCCTGCGTCGCCGCGAGCGCGGAGGCTTGCGGATTGGCGCTCGCCGCGTCGGCAATCTGGACAGGTGCCGGCATGACAGGCGCTGGGCGCCTGCCGCGGATCAAGGGGATGACGGTTGACGCGCTGGCATAAACCCGGGCGACATAACCATTGCGAAAGCCGCGCCGCCGATCGCCGGTATTGTAGAGCGAAAGCGCTGTTGCGATCGCATGGTCCGAACTCTGGGCGGAGTGCGCCACCGACTGATAGTTGGTCGTCAACACCCGCGCGGCGGCGGCAAGGTTGCGGCACGGCTCGAAGGCATCCTCCACCGACAGACCCAGCCATCCGAGGTTGGCGCTGTTGATCTGCCCCAAGCCCAAGTCGATGTTGTAGCCTTGGCGAATGAGGCGACGCGCGGCGGCAATCGCCTGTGCCCTCGTCGCCGGCACCGGCTTGCGCGCACCCGGACTGTTGACCCCGATCGCCAGCGTGTTGAATCGGCTTTCCGTGTGAATGATCGAGATCAGCGTCTCAGGCGCCACGCTTGGCGCGCATGAGCCTGCAAGGGCGAGAAGACTGGCGACGTCGAGGATCATCGAGCGAGATCCTGCAGCCGCTCGACATGGGCCAGCGAGGTCTCGCGGCGTCCATCGCTGAAGGTCATGACAACCCGGCGCCGCGTTGCGGAATCGCGATCGTAGACCTTGGTACGAGCAACACCGCCGCCGCTACAGGCGGGAAAAGAGCCGCCGGTGGCCAAGCGCTGCCACAACTTGGTCATGGGCGCGACGCACTGGGCATATTGCGTCGCGCCACTAGGATTGGAAAGGCACAGTAGAACCTGGCAGCCCAAGTCATTCGCTCGCGCGGGAGTCGGTCGAAGGGCGGTGCCCATGGCGAGCACCGCCAGGCTGAGAGTCACGCGTTGCATCGGGTCATTCCCCCGCGAGAGACACCTCCCACGTCGGGAATTGGCGTCAGCTATCCGTTGGATTGCACCTCTCTTTTGTTCCGCCCGGCCCCGATTTCGGCAATCCCCCCAGCCGGGGGGAGTTGGCCTGTGCGTTGCTGGTCCAGGAATTCGGCCAGCGCACCTTCCTGATCGGGGCGCAGGGCATCGGTGGCAGCCAGATATTCCGGCGGTTCGCCCCGAAGCAGGATGGACGGACACTGGCCGTTATAATTGCCGAGATTGGGACGGTGCTGCTGGTAGCCGACCAACGCGGCAAGCTCTGGATCGAACGCACGGGCCACATTGGGCGGATAGGTCAGCCATTGATTTTCGTAGGGCTTCAGCCAGCCCAAGCAATAGCTGACAATGATGCCACGCCGGATCGCGCCAGTTATGTTGGCGCCGGCGCCATGCAGCGTAGAACCGAGGAAGAGGATCGCCGAACCCGGCTCCGCCTCAATCGCCACGGGCTGCGCGTCCTGCGTGGAGCCGGCATTATGGCTCCCAGGCCAGATCAATGTGGCGCCGTTTTCAGCTTTGAACGGAGTAACCGGCCACATCACGTTGACGAGATATTCGATCTCGCCGGTCGGGCCACGCCACATATCCTGATCCCTGTGAGGAAACTGCGCCGGGGCTCCTGGATGCAGTTCGAGCGCCTGCGTCAAGTTGAGCTGGATGGTATCGCACCAGGGGTCGAGAACCGACCGCACCAGGCGCATGATCGCGCCATGGCGCACGAGCCGTTTGACAGCAGGTACGCGTTTCAAAAGGCCGCCGAAGCGCTTGGTGCGCGGACCGTAGAAGCCGCCCTGACAAAAGGGTGTGGCGGCAAAGCGCGGATCGAGGGCCTGATCGATCTCCGCGATCTCTGTCTTGGATGCGATGTCCCGCAACACGCAGAAGCCGTGCCGCTGCAAATCGTCATCGACGGCAGGTTCGACAGCTTGGCGATAGGTGGAGAGATTTGTCATAGCGCCCTCCTCAAGCAGCCTTGGCTAGATAGGCAAGGCCGACCGAGCGCCAGATGCCGCTGGCCTGCAGCTGCTCGCGGGTGCGGCCATCGATGTCGATCTGCAAAGCGACAAGGCAGCGGCCGCTTGTCGAGCCGGGCAGGCCGAGGGGACGGCATGCCCAGCCAAAGCTCAGGATCTGTTGGAACCAGGACCACTCAGCGACGCCGGTGTAACTGCCGATATGATTGCAGAGCGCATATTCGACGAGCGCGGACACCAACCGGTTGCGCACCTCCAGGCGCTCTCGTGCCCGCAATCGTCGTGCAAGACAAAAGCGCGTGATCTCGAGGATCGCACCACCCCGGGGAGGCGCTTGTTCACATAGCTCGGGGAAAATGATGCCGAGAATATGGTCACCGGTCGTGGGAAGCAGCCGCGCCGAGGCAAGATGCTCGCCCTCGGCGTCGGCTATCACGATGTAGACGGCAGAGCCATTGTCGAACTGGTCGATTTCATAACGACCGGCGAGGACCGGCACGTCCCAGCGCAGAAGATCGACGAATACCCGTTTGCGTTCCTCGAACATCGAACGGAACAGGCGGTTTTCCATGGCGCGGGCAGCGCCGGTTTCAATATGCATGACAGCCTCCTTTGGTGAGGCGGTCAGTCGATCAGGCCCGCGTCCTTTCGGTTATCCCCAGTCTTGGGGAGATCATCGCCCGAAAACATCTGCGAAGCTGATCTGTCCATCGAACAAAGCGCGGATCGCCAGCAGCGTGCGCTTCGTCACGCCGTAACGGTCGCGCGCATCCTTGACATGCTGGATCACCGTTTCCTGCCCGATGCCGAGGATCGGGCTGATCTCCCAGTCAGTCTTCCCGCGCGCGACCAGCGCTACACATTCAGCCTGCCGCTCGGTCAGGCTCGGGCCTTCGCATGGAGCTTGGGTTTGCCGGGACAGTCTGCGCGCAGCTTCGAATGCGAAGCTGCCAATGAGCTGGACGAGCGGGAGCTGTCGTTGATCGAGCACATCGCCCGCCCCCATGGCGAATGAGCAGGACCCATTCACCTCACCAGGAATGTGGGCAGGAACCGTGAAACCATCGCCCAGCCCGGCATCGTGTGCCTCCGCCAGGATCGACCGATCAGCGGCGCTGAGCGTGATGAGGGATTGCACCGCCGACCAGGCAAAGCCGATATTAGTGCGATGGCTGGCACGATGGATCGGGTCACTGGCATAGAGGCGCCGCGCCTGGAAACGCTCCACCCATTCCGGCGGATAATCGACGATATGGACAGAGCTCACCGCTGGCTTGAGGTCGATATGGTGGACCAGGGCAAAGTACCGAAAACCCATCTCACGCGTGATCTCGGCCATCAGGCCGGCGAGTGCTCGACTGTCCTTGATTGTCGCGGCGATCGCGCAGAATTCCTGAACTTGGCCAAGCCAGATCATCACGGCCCAAGCGAGATCAGAGAAGCGCGTCCATGTTGAGATGACCGTCGCGAACCGCGCGCAGGACTAGCTGCGTTCGGCGCCGAACGCCGTAGCGCCGGCGCGCGGATTCAACATATTCGTGCACGGTGTCGCGGCTAAGCCCAAGGATCTGGGCAATCTCCCAATCGCTCTTACCCTGCGCGACGAGCGCGATGCATTCGACCTGGCGCGGACTGAGGGAAACGAACGCCAAGGTCCTCATCTCTTCGCCGAGCAGTTGTCGCGCCCGGTCATAGGCGACCGAACCCAGCAACCGGGCAGTGAGAATTTCCGCCGCATCCAGCGGTTCATCGCGCGGTCGGGCGACGGTGAAAATCGCCTCAGGCTCACCCAGCATCCTGATCGGCAAGCTATAGCCCGCTGCAAGATCATGATCCCTGGCGCGTTGCAGAATGCTTCGCTGGCGCGACGAAAGCTCAAGCACGTCGCCCACCCGATCCCAGGCGAGCCCCGATGGCGTGCGGGCGCAGGCCGCGTGGATGGGGTCCTCGACATAGTGGCGCTCCTCAAGCACCTCTTCGAGCCAAGCCGGCGGATAGGTGGTGAGGAAGAGGCGCTGCCCGCCTCCGCGCCGAAGGTCGACATTGTGGAGCAGCGTGAACCAGCGGAAGCCAAGTTCGCGCACGGTCGCATCGATGGTTCCTCGCAGATCGCCAAGGCTTTCAGCACGCTCACATTCCTCTGCGAAACGCGTGAGGTCAGCCAAGCGGCCGCAGTCTGTTATCCAGTTCGTCATAGACGGTCGAAGCTCGTCGCCAGGACGACTCCCCGTCCAGCCCTGAGCGGCCAGCCCGGCGATTATCGCGGTGAGTTGAGAACAATTCGCAACAGCCTTGGGGAATGAATCGTCTATGACACTTTACCAGCAGGTAAAGTGTCATAGACGACAAACGACGCGCCACAGTGCAGATTTCGGATTCACATTGATCCTCGTCTGTGCTTGATTCAGTCACGTTATGTTTCATCCCACCACGCTTCTTGAGCCCTCCGGCAGCTGCGACATCGCAGCCGTGCTGGAGAGATTGGCGCAGGTCTCAAGCCGCCCCCGCTACGCCTTCATGCTACTCAACCTGATTGCCCAGGTCGCCGGGCCCGACGGGAGCGCTGGCCCTTGGATCAGGCAGGACGACCAGTTCGTTTCGCTGCGCGACTGGCTCTGCGATGCGCTCATCCCAATGGCCCAGCGGCCCCCGCGGAGCGCAGCGCTCGCAGATCGTGTTCAACGACAACTCAACAAAGACGGGCTACTCCCCAGCGATGCGAACGAAGCACAACAGACTATCGCCAAAGAAATGCGCACACGCATTCGGAATGCTGGCAAGAGCAATCTGAGCCGTGCCGTGACTGAGCTTGTAAGCGCTGACCTCCTCCGCCGCCATTATCACGGTTACAGGATTGATCATCGAAATCGTGGCGGCCAGCGCCAAGCGGTTTATACATTAATTGGTGATGCATTGAGATTGCTTCCGGCCGCTCGGAACCAGCCGCTTTCTACCGCCAAAGTACAGCCTTCGTTATTCTAATCGGGAGCAGGCAGTGGGATCACCTTTTTCCGATGGCAAGAAAGCATGGGGCGACTCTATCATTTAAGTAATAACCTGCTCAAGTTTTTTATGGGCCCGGACGAGCTTAGAAGGCGCAATTCGACTGGTTAGACCGGGATAGAATTCGCCGCTCTCGCTAACGTCACTTTCGCAGTGTAGCGAAACCAAGAATGCCGCCTTTAACCTTGATCCTTAAGCGCCATTCACGCCTCCCCTGGTGCAAGAAAGGACTGAGATGTCACTTGCGGTCTGAATCGCAGTTTTCGGGTGCACGGACCAAGGCTGTCGAGCACGAAGCGATAATCGGCCAAGGCCTTCGCACGTGTTTCCTTCGTCGGCGAAACATTGGCGCCCAACGGCGGAGTTGCCGGCAGCGAGCAGGCCAGTCGATACCATGCAAGTGTATCAGATGAGGGAGGTTTGCCGGTCTCCGCTATGAGTTCGGAAAACGAGACGTTCCAGCTTGGTGAAGTGCCCGGGCGATTTCGGATTGTGATCGAAGCGAAGGAGCCATCCTGCGTATTTAAGAATATTTGCGTTCTGCCTTGGCCTATTAGGCCGCGTTGACAAAAGACTTCAGCCATAGGCGTGCTGCGGCAAGGTTGAGGAAGCTCTCAAACGATAGGACGGTCTTGTCGTAACGGGTGGCGATGCGGCGCTGCTGCTTGAGTTTGGCGAACATGCGCTCAATGCGGTTGCGGTCCTTGTAGCGCCGGTAATCTGGATGAGCGGGTGCCTTGCGGTTGGATCGCGGCGGAATGACCGGCAGGATACCGCGCAGGAGCATGTTTTCGCGGAACCTGTCGCCGTCATATCCCTTGTCGGCGAGCAGGCCCTTGGGCGTCGGCAAGGGCAATGCCATCAGATCATCGGCAGCGGCATAGTCCGAGGCTTCACCGCCGGTCAGGATGAAGCCGATAGGACGTCCTTGATTGTCCGACCGGGCGTGGATCTTGCTCGTAAATCCGCCGCGCGATCGACCAAAAGCCTGCGCACGAGCCCCCCTTTTCCGCCCACGGCCGATACGTGGCCGCGAACTGTGGTGCTGTCGATCATGTGCTGCCAGTCGTCGGTGAGCCCCAGATCGACCAGCGTTTGCAGCATCGCATCCCAGACGCCTTGTTCCGCCCAGCGCCGGAACCGGACATAGACCGAGTTCCACTTGCCGTAACGCTCATGCATGTCCCGCCAGGGGCAGCCGACCCGCAACACGTGAAGCATGCCGTTGAGAAATCGCCGGTTATCGCCTGCAGGGCGAGCCCAGCGCCCGCGCTCAGATGGCAGCAGCGGTCCGATCACTTCCCATTCCGCATCCGACAAATCCCCGCGACCCATGCCTGCTCCTCAAAGAGCAGCCTTGAATCAGAACGCGAGCCCGTTGGGAATCCCTTTTGTCAACACGGCCTAGCGCACCGGGGACATGCAGCAAAGCACGTACGCCTGTTACCGGCGGTGGTGCATCTAGAGAAACGGCGGAACGCAAGATGCCGCGCAGACTCGCTTCTCGCGACAGGCTCCAGGGCAATTGCGCTGTAGGCGTAACAAGCTGCAATTCTCCAGGCCTTCCGGCCACGCTCCGTGCGAAGATAAAAGCCTCTTGGCCCTCCAGATTCTCAGCCCGGCCACGGTGGTCGAGCGGCAGATCGACTAGATATCTGATCGATTGCCCCAGGGGTTGTTTGCTCACTAGCAAAGTCTTTGCCTGGGCTTCGATGTAGAACCGTGCATATCCAGACCTCATGGCCGGTGAACGCGACGGATCGATTGGGATCATCGTATCTATTCGGACCAGCGCCACCAGCCCCGCTGAATAGGAGAGGTCTACGGCATCGGCATATGTGATGATGCGCTCCCCCTGGTCGTCTGCAAGGAGAGGCGCCATCGGGAAAAGTGCCGCAGTTGCCGAGATACATCTGGCCAGGATCCACGAAATCGCTCGCATTTGGCATTTCCTACATTCGGGCGGCGAACGCCCCGCATCCACCGAGGCAAATTCATTCAAGAATTTAGCTGCCTTATCAGTTGTATTGCAAGCGACTCTCTGCCTCGTGTGTCGTGAGAGGGGAGCGGCAGGCGCCATGTCAAAGTTCACCTTATCGTTTAGGCTTGATCTGTCGAAGCGCAGGTCATGCCTCCGGACACGACGCGCTGCCGTTCTAGTGCGATGGAGATACAGCCGCCTTGCAGGGAGTCATGGCTGATCTCGTCATGTTCCATATCGGTGGACCTCGAGCAGCGACTGGGCGAAAGCTCGACCCCGCCCACTGCATCTCTCGTCACAGGGGTGACAAAGTGTGTCAAGACGCGCGTTGTCTTCAACACAAGCCTGACCAGAACGCTTTCTCATTCAAGGACTACCGGCCACGTTGAGAAGACTGTACAGCTCACACGAGGAGGGCAGGCAGAGCCTGCCAGATGATAGCGATGGCGGCCAGGCCGGTCCCGCAGAGTGCAACAGCGCGCATCCATGCCTCCATGGTGGCCGACGCATCGCTCCGGAGCGTCCTGGCGAGCAACAGTCCGCTGACAGCAAGGCAGGCGAGCGTCACCATTAAGGTCAGCCCGCGGGCCAGCAGCGTCGTCAGGAAAATGCTCGCGATCGCATATAAGGCGAAGAAGTGCACTGCCCATAGGATGAGTCCGGCAAGCAGGAACGTCCAGCCGCGCATCGGCTCAGCCCCCGCCGAAGGCGCGGGTGACAAGCGCCGTCACCGTGCCCTGCCCTGCCGCGTAGATCACCCAGAGGACGCACAGATCGAGGCTGTTATTGCGCGGCCGCACGATCATGGCTCGGCTGTTGCGGGCCGAAATATAGGCCGCCATCAGCAGCCCGATCGCCGCCAACGTGCTGTCGAGCGACAGCAATGCATAGACGGTCGCGCCCTGGCCGCTCGCGTCGGGTCGCAACCCCGACGCGATCCAGCTCCACAGATCGACGCCCGTGCCGACTGCGAGCGCGAGCGTTGCGCACAGGAACAGCACCCCAGGGGTCCACAGCTGCGTCTTTTCCCGTGCAAGCATATATCGCGCGAGCAGCGCAAGGGTTGCGGCCAAGGCATAAGCGGGCAGGATCGCGCCGAGCCAGGCCAGCCCCGCCGGCGCGACCCAAAAACGTGGTTGGACCCCGTAGAGATAGAAGAAGCTGAACAGCGCCATGACGAAGATCATGCCGACCACCACCAGCAGGATCACCATCGCCCACCAGCCATGGCTACTCGGCCCGGTCACATAGGTCGGTAATCTGATGCCTGCGCCCACGTCCACATTGTCTTCCTTGACCAGCCGGTCGGTATCCCAAAGCCACCGCAGGACACAAAGGATTGCCAACAGCCCACATGCGAAGGAGGGTGTATAAGCCTGGACGGTAAGAAGTAGGAAAAAGCCTGCGGTGAACACGGCGGCGAGGAATGGCCAGACCGACGGCCCCGGCATGATCTGAAGATATTGTGGCTCGGCGCGCAGGGGGCTGGTGATGATCGTTTCGCGCAGGCCGGTCGCCGAACCGGGAAGGAAATAGCGCCCCTGCTCAACATCTTCCGCAAGCCTGGGTTCGTCCCACAGGGGCTCACGGCTTTTCACGACCGGGATGCTGCGTGTGGAATAGAGGCCGGTGGGCAGCCATTCCAACGTGCCGCCGCCATAGACGTTGCCCGCATCATTGTCGGTGGTGAACCGGAAATTGCGGGCAAGGTCGACCAGAAACAGCAGCACCCCAGCCGCGAGCAGGAAGGCGCCCGCGGTAGAGACCATGTTGACAACTTCCCAGTCACGGCCCGGCAGATAGGTATAGACGCGGCGTGGCATGCCCATGAACCCGGCTATGTGCATCGGCCAGAAGGTTATCTGCATGCCGATGAACATCAGCCAGAACGCCCATTTGCCGATCCGCTCGGAAAGCGGACGGCTGCTCGTCATCGGCGCCCAATAGTAGAATGCGGCGAACATGGGGAACACCATCCCGCCGATCAGCACATAATGAAGATGCGCGACGATGAAGTAGCTGTCGTGCACCTGCCAATCGAAAGGCACCATAGCCACCATCACGCCGGTGAGCCCGCCGATCACGAAGGTGACGAGACCGCCTAGCACGAAAAGCGTGGGCACATTGTAGCGTGGCTTGCCCACTGCAAAGGTCGCGATCCAGGAGAAGACCTGAATGCCCGCTGGCACGCTGACCGCCATGCTCGCGGCCGAGAAGAAGCCGACCGACAGGTTCGGCATTCCGGTCGTGAACATGTGGTGCGCCCATACGCCGAAGCTGATGAAGCCTGTCGCGAGGAAGGCGAGAACGATGAGGTAATGGCCCACGAGCGGAGTCCGGGCGAGCGTCGCCACCATCATCGAAACAAGCCCCGATGCGGGCAGGAAGATGATGTAGACCTCAGGATGGCCGAAAAACCAGAACAGATGCTGCCAAAGCAGCGCGTCGCCGCCGCGCGTGGGATCGAAAAAAGGCCAGTTGAACGCCCGCTCAAGCTCCAGCAGCAGCGTGCCCAGAATGACTGAAGGAAATCCCACCACGATCATCACGCCGAACACCAGCATTGCCCAGGCGTAGATGGGCATCTTGTCGAGCGTCATGCCGGGCGCGCGAGTCCGCAGCACGCCGACAATGATCTCGATCGCCCCCGCGATCGCGCTGATTTCGATGAAGCCGATGCCGAGCAGCCAAAAATCCGCATTGATGCCGGGCGAATAAGTGAGGCTGGTATAGGGCGGATACATGAACCATCCGCCATCCGGCGCAAGGCCCACGAGGATCGACGCGAAGAAGCACAGGCCGCCCACGAAATAGGCCCAGAACGCATAGGCCGACAGCCGCGGAAACGGCAGGTCGCGCGCCGCCAGCATCTGCGGCAGCAGCAGCACCCCGATCGCCTCCACCATCGGCACGGCGAAAAGGAACATCATCACCGTGCCGTGCATGGTGAAGAACTGGTTGTAGGTTTCCTGCGGCAGGAAGCCCTGGAGCGGCAGCGCGAGCTGGACCCGCATCACTAACGCAAGAATTCCTGCCAGAAGGAAGAAGAGGAAGGCGGTGGCGACATAGAAGAAGCCGACATAATTATTATTGACCGCCGTCAGCAGCTGCCAGCCTTTGGGCGCGCACCAGATGCGCTCCAGCTCCTGCAACTCTTCGTGCGGGCGCTCATCCCTGGTTGGGAAGCGATCGTAAAGCGCGGGATTGAAACCCGTCTCCGACGTCATTTCTGCGCGCCCAGATAATCCGCCAGAGCCTGCAGCTCCCCGGCCGACAGCGCCTTGTAGGGCGGCATGCGATTGCCCGGCTTGATCGATTGGCTGTCCCCGATCCAGCCCATCATCGTTCCGCGATTATTGGGCAGGATGCCGGCGCCCAGTGACCGGCGGGAACCGACATGAGTGAGGTCCGGCCCGGCGATGCCATTGGCATCCGTCCCGCCGATCCGGTGGCAGGCTGCGCATCCGGTGGATCGGAACAGCGCCGCGCCCGGCCCGCCTACCTGGGCGCGGACGCTGCGGCGCTGAGCCATGAGTGCATCGAAAGCAGCGGGTTCATGCGCAATGACGACGAAGCCCATCAACGCATGGGGACCTCCGCAATATTCCGCACATTGTCCGCCAAATACCCCCGGCGTATCGGCCTGGATCGGCAGGATGTTTCGCCGTCCGGGGACCATGTCGAGTTTGCCGGACAGGCGGGGGACCCAGAAGCTGTGGATCACGTCGCTTGATTCCAGTTCCAGTACGACTGGGCGGCCAGCGGGAATGTGCAACTCATTGGCGTCGAGCATATAGGGCTGGCCTTGCCCATCAAGATAAGCCACCCGCCACCACCACATCTCACCAGTGATGCGCACCCGCATCGCTTCGGTCGGCACGGGAGCGGTAAGGTTTCGGGTCAGGCTGAGTCCGTAAACAAGCAGCAGCGTCAACACAATCACCGGGAAGGCGATGCCGCCGATCCAGACCGCTTTTGTCCCGCCGAGCTTTTGCTTGAGCCGTCCGCTCCCGAAGAGCGCCACATAGAGCGCCGCGAGCACCACCGCCAATACTCCTGCCGCCATCGCCAACAGGATCCAGCTCAACGTCGTGATCGACCCTGCATAGGGTCCGGCAGGATCGAAGACGGGGATGATGGACGCATCGAACATATCAGCGTTTGCCGACCTGGTAGAGATAGGCAGCCACGTCCCGCGCTTGCGCATCGTTCAGCGGCATCGCTGGCATCGTCGTGCCCGGCAACACTGCTGGCGCATTGCGAACAAAGGCGGCAAGATTGTCAGGACGGTTGGGCAGCCTTCCCGCGATCAGGCCCTGAGCAGCAAACCCCTGGAGTGACGGACCGCTGCCACCCTGCGGCCAGCCGAGGCCGGGGATTGCATGACAGGCCCCGCATCCCACACGCTTGATCAATTCCAGGCCACGCGCGGCGCTCGCCTGCGGCATGTGATGCACCTCCTGCGGCGGGGGCTTGCATGCGGTGGTGAGCAGCAGCAGCGGCGAAAAGGCGCGTATCGTCAGCAATCGTCCCCCTTCTCTGCCGCCAGCTTTAGCGATTACAGTGCGGAACCGTTACGATGGGCAGCGGTTCCCATTGCACAATGGTTTTGGCTCGTATGGCAATGATCGGGGCGGCGGCAGCCTGGCTGTCGGGATGCAATCAGGTCGCGCGCGGCGCGGCTGATCAATTTACCGCGACCGGTGAAATCATCGCCTTGAGCGGCGGGGACGCGGGCGGATCCAACGCCTGCTTCACATGCCATGGGATCGATGGGCGAGGAAACGGCGCGGGCGCGCCGCGTCTTGCCGGTCTGGATCGCGGCTATATGGCAGCGCAGCTTGAGGCCTATGCAAGCGGAAGGCGTCAGCATCCCGAAATGGCGTGGATCGCCAGCAGACTGACCGCCGATCAGCAGGACGCGGTGTCGGCATATTACGCGGCCAAGCCCTTCGCGCCCGGCGCGGCGAGCAGCGGCGCGCCTGCAGGCCAGGCGGCAGAGCTCTATCATCGCGGCGATCCGGCGCGCGGCATTGCGTCCTGCGCTTCCTGCCATGGCGTGAGCGGTGAAGGGTTGGGGCCGGCCAATCCGCCGCTGGGCGCGCAGCCCGCCGCCTATCTGGCGCAGCAGCTCGACCTGTGGCGGGCGGGAAAGCGGCGCAGCGATCCGCAGAACGTCATGCTGCAAATCAGCCAGGCGCTCTCTCCCCAGGAGCCAGCAGCTCTCGCGGCTTATGCCGCTCGCCTCCCCGGGGGTCCTCCGCATCGGGAATCTCGGGCAGCATTCCCCTCAGGACGTCGTGACGATCCCAGAAATGATGTTTCAACGCAGCCGCCACGTGCAGCGGAATGATCAGCAACAATGTGATCACCAACAAATGATGCACATCCTCGGCCAGGTCCATGATCTGCCAACGCATCGTCAGGGGCAGCTGCTCGAACGGCAGCTGGGGCCAAGGCACCAGCCCAGCCAGATAAAGCGGCCCAGGTTCGGCGATCGCCGACCACATCGCCCAGCCACTTAAGGGTAGTCCGAAAAAGGCGACGTAGAAGACATAATGCATCGCGTAGGCGACCTTGGTCTGCCAGCCTTGTTTGTCGGCATCGTTGACGGGCCCGGGGATCATCAGGCGCCAGCCGAAGCGGCCCAGCGCCAGCAGGAGGATGGGCAAGCCGATCATGCTGTGCGCTTCATAGCCGCGCAATTTGTCGCCGCCCGCAGGCAGCCAGCTCATGTAATAGCCCCAGCCGATTTGGAACATGACCAGGAAAGCCATGATCCAGTGAAAGGCGATGCCGACCGGCGAGTAGCGGCTGCGATCCGTATGCCCCCGCGCCCATTTGCGGAGCGCCTCGATCATCCCGCCAGCGCCGACGGCTGCTCGCGTGCAAACCAGCGCGCCAGCAGCGCGAGCGCTGCGACCAAATAGATCCCCGCGCCCGGCGCCCACATGATGAGACCGGCCAACTGCTGGTCTTCCAGCGGCGACAGTCCCCAGGCGACCGGCGCGATGAAGTGCGGTGCATAGAGCGCGGACCCGGCAAAGGTGAGCAACGCCCCCAGCAGCCCCATCTGCACCATCGTCCCGAGCAGCGCGGCGATGGCGTTCGTCACCGATACCCTGCTGACGGCGCTCCAGAGGCCCACCGCGCTCAGCAACAGGCTTGCCTGCATCAGCCAATAGACAGCATCGTTGGAAAGCGCCCAGCCATAGGCCTCCGGAACATGCCAGCTCCAGAAGATGAATGCATGGACAGCCGTCCACGGAAAGACTCCACCTGGAAGCCGCGGGGAATGCGGGCAAGCCACGACAATCAGCGGAGGTAGCACCGCGGTCAGAAGCAGATGATGCACCGCACGGGCAGAAAAAAGTGCAGAGGTCAACGCGCAGAATGGCGAAACGAACAGCAGCAGCGTCAAGCCCCCAACTGCGGCAATAAACCGGCGTTCACGCGCGCCGATACCGGGCTGGCGAAGTGAAAGGACGATCGCCAGCGCCAGCGCGAGCAGGAGAATGGGGTCGAGGTTCCAGCGGCCGAGCCATTCGGCGGGCACGGGCGCCGCTCCGCAATAGGGCAGCCAGGCATCGCTGTCAGGCAAGCTTCATTCCCCCGTGACCCAGGTCCACACTTGCTCAACTGGCGAAACGGGGCGTCGGTTCCTCATCATGTGCACTGAAGCAGCGCAGCCAACCGAACGGAGGTGCATGCTTATTGCGCAAATCGCGCCATCACTAGCACACCGCCACAGAACAGCAGAAGAGATCCTACTGCATCATAGCCCATGCGCCACACGGTGCGGTCCTTCCGTTCCAACAGCCCGACGGTGAAGCAGCCCGTCATCAGGAGTGCCAGAAGTGCGCCTAGCGCCTCAAATGTCCCTGCGCTGGCAAGGACCGGCTCGCCTGAGCCAACCGCATCGGCCAGCAGGAGCAGCATGAGGTTGAAGAGGTTGGTGCCGAAGATATCGCCCACGGCGAGTTCATATCGTTTTTGCCGCACGGCCGCGATGATCGAACTCAGTTCCGGCAGGGAAGTGGCGAATGAGACCAGGACAAATCCGACCATGCCTGAAGAAATGCCTGTTTGGGTTGCAATCGCGTCCGCCGATTGCGACAGGGCGACGCCTGCAAGCAGAATCAGAAGGCCCAGCCCCGCCGTCACAAGGATCACGCGGCGCAGCGATCGGGTCTCCTCCCCCTCCTCTCCCGTGCAGCCTTCATCGTCGCCCTCAGCATCCTCGGCCGGCTGCCAGACCCGCCGCTGCTCGAAACCAGCTGCCACACGGATCGCGAGCAACGCGCCCAGTGCGACCACGATGCTGCCCGCGCCAACGCCGAACAGCGGATAGTCACCGCTCACGACGATGATCGCCACGAGGCCCAGCAACATCATGCCCAGCACGCCCTGCATCAGCGTCGCCGGTTTGGCGACGACACTGGTCAGTGCGCCCCGGCCATACACCATGTCCGCAACCGCAAGCAGCAAAACGTTGACGGCCGCGCTGCCGAGCAGATTGTTGACCGCGAGTGGCGCATTGCCCGTCAGGGACGATGTGGTGACTGTCGCCAGTTCGGGCAGAGAGGTGATCCCGCCGAGAAGCAACATGCCCGCAAAGGCAGGGCCGATCTCCAACTTCTTCGCGATCGCATCCACATGGGAGGAAAGCCGGCTTCCAGCTCCCCACACAACGACCGCGGCAAAGAAAAAAATTGCTCCGACGGCCCAGAGCGGCAATTGCGACATGTCAAAAGGCATGCTGGCAAATGCACTGACTCGCGCCGATGTTCCGTTTGGTCATAGCATCGGGGGAACCCATGAGCCGCTGAGCCGCTAGCAAGGCATGGATGCCTTCACCTCACCGCGGCAGAATGCGCTCGCACTTGGTCAAGCGCTTCATCGCCGCTTCTACACGGGCGCCAATCTTTCCCGCATGCGGTCGATAGGCGATCTGCGTGCGCGCGCGTACAAGCTGATGCCCCGGTTCGTCATGGAATATCTGGAAGGCGGCGCGGAGGACGAGGCGACGCTGTCGCGCGAGCGCGCCGCTTTCGCCGAATGGCGGTTCATGCCGCGCCAACTGGTCGATGTGAGTGGTCGGACGCTGGAGGGCTCGCTTCTCAGTAAAAATGCGTCGATGCCGCTGGCCGTCGCACCCACCGGCCTGAATGGTCTTTTCCGCCGGCATGGCGACATGATGCTGGCGCAAGGCGCCGCTGCGGCAGGGGTCCCCTTCATTCAGAGCACCATGTCCAATGACTGCATGGAGGACGTCGCGACCATTCCCGACCTTCGGCATTGGTGGCAGCTTTATATGTTCGGACCAGACGAGATCTGGCAGGAACTGCTCCGACGAGCGGAAACATGCAACGTTGAGGCGCTGGTCCTGACGACCAATGCGCAGATTTTTGGCGATAGGGAGTGGGACGCCCGCACCCGCATTAATCGGTCCATACCCAGCGCAGCGACGATATTCGATGCCGTGCGCCATCCGCGCTGGGCGACCGCGACCTTGAGCCATGGCATGCCAGTCTTTCGCAACGTGATCGACTTCGTTCCTATGGATCGGCGGAGCTTCTTCGATAGCGCCTTCTGGATCAGGGAGCAGATGACCCAATCACTGTCATGGGGCGATGTCGCGCGTATCCGGCAGCGGTGGCGCGGTCCATTTCTGCTCAAGGGCCTCCTCAACCTGGAGGATGTGCGCCGCGCGCTCGACAGCGGGGTCGATGGCGTGATCCTGGGAAGCCACGGCGGCAGGCAGGCAGATTGGGCGGTTTCGGCGCTCGACATCCTGCCACAGGCGCGCGAGATCATGGGAGATCGCATCGCGCTGATGATGTCAGGCGGCATCCGTCGCGGCACGGACTTGCTCAAGGCGCTCGCGCTGGGAGCCGATGCCGTGCTCTCCGGCCGCGCGCCGCTCTATGGCCTCTGCGCGGCAGGCGCAGAGGGTGTGACCCGCGCGCTCGAACTGCTCCACGAGGAAGCGCTGGACGAGATGGGCCAACTGGGTGTCGTCAGCCGCGCCGGCCTGACGCCGAAGCTGCTGGTATCCGCGCGGGAAGGATTCCAGCCATCAGCCTGACATGGCCGAGCAACAGTCTGTTCACTCAGCCGGCGTCTTTTTGCCAGGATCGGAACGCTCGCCGTTACGGCCCGTTACCCTAAAACACTCGAAATTAGTGACTGAGGAGGCTGCACATGGCGCAGACCGTCGGCGAATTTTTTTGGGACCGGCTTCACCAATGGGGCGTCCGCCGCATCTTCGGCTATCCCGGAGACGGGATTAACGGCCTGCTCGGGGCTTTGCAGAAGATCCCTGACAAGTTCGAATTCGTGCAGGTGCGCCACGAGGAAATGGCGGCGTTCATGGCATCGGCACATGCCAAATTCACCGGTGAACTGGGCGTCTGCCTCGCCACATCCGGGCCGGGCGCATCCCATCTGCTGACCGGCCTTTATGACGCGCGGCTCGATCATATGCCGGTGCTGGCGATTGTCGGCCAGCAAGCGCGCACCGCTGTTGGCGCGCACTATCAGCAGGAATTGGATCTGGTTTCGATGTTCAAGGATGTGGCAGGCGCCTTCACTGGCTATGCCACGGTTCCGGCACAGGTGCGCCACCTCACCGACAGGGCGGTGCGCATCGCCATGGCCGAACGGCGGGTGACGGCGCTCATCTTCCCCAATGATCTTCAGGACATGAAGATGGAGGAGCCGCCCCGCAAGCATGGCGCGGTTTTCTCCGGGGTCGGCTGGACGCCGCCGCGCGTCATGCCGCAGCAGACGGATCTGCAGCGCGCCGCAGACGTGCTGAATGCGGGCAACAAGGTCGCGATCCTTGTAGGAGCAGGCGCTCGCGAGGCGACGGACGAAGTCATCGCCATTGCGGATATGCTGCAGGCCGGTTGCGCCAAGGCGCTGCTGGGCAAGCAGGTGCTGCCCGATGACCTCCCGTGGGTCACCGGCTCGATCGGCCTCCTGGGAACCAAGCCTTCTTATGAGATGATGATTGAGTGCGACACGCTCCTGATGCTGGGCTCCGGCTTTCCCTATTCGGAGTTCCTGCCCAAGGAAGGACAGGCGCGCGGCGTGCAGGTCGATATCGACGCCGGCATGCTGTCGATCCGCTACCCGATGGAGGTGAACCTTACCGGAGACGTGAAGGCCACGATCGAGGAGCTGCTGCCGCTCCTGAAGCGCAAGACGGACAGCAATTGGCGCGATAGCATCGCCGAATGGAACGAGGATTGGCAGCAGACCCTCCTCGATCGCGCGCATGCCAAGGCGGAGAAGGTCAATCCGCAGCGGGTATTCACCGAATTGAGTCCGCGCCTGCCCGAACGGGTCATTCTGACCAGCGACAGCGGTTCCTGCGCCAACTGGTATGCCCGGGATCTCAAGATCAGGCGCGGCATGATAGCGTCGCTTTCGGGGGGCCTTGCCTCCATGGGGGCGGCGGTGCCCTATGCCATCGCGGGGAAGTTCGCCCATCCCGATCGTCCGGTAATCGCCATGATCGGGGATGGCGCCATGCAGATGAACAACATGGCCGAGCTCATCACTGTCCAGAAATATTGGCGGCAATGGGCAGACCCGCGCCTGATCGTCATGGTCCTCAACAATGAAGACCTCAATCAGGTCACCTGGGAACAGCGGGCCATGGAGGGCAATCCAAAGTTCGAGGCGACCCAGCAGATCCCGGACGTGCCCTATCATAAGTTCGCTGAGCTGATCGGACTGGAAGGCATATTCTGCGACGACCCCGATCAGGTCGGCGCGGCATGGGACCGCGCGCTCGCCGCACGGCGACCAGTCGTGCTGGAGATGAAGACCGACCCTAATGTGCCGCCCTTGCCGCCGCACATCAGCCTTGATCAGGCGAAGGCGTTCACTTCCTTGCTGTTCAAGGGCGACCCCGAACAGGGTTCGATGATCAAGAACACCGCGCGTCAGGTCATGGCAAGCATTCTGCCCAAGGATTGAGCGCCTTGAATATAGCGGCGAGACAAATACCCGATCCCGCAGTCCGGCTGTTGTCGGCCGGGGCGGGATTGATGCATATCGCAGTGCTGCTCGATAGCGGGCTCGAACATTATCGCGGATCCTTTCGCAATCCGGCGATGCTGTTGCCGCTGGCGGCCTCGAGCGTGAATGTTGGAATAGACGGTGCCCGACTCATGGCGGGGCGCGGTGCGGCTGGATGGGATGCGCGCCTGGTGGGTCAAGGCAGCGCCATGGCCGTCGGGCTGCTCGGAATGGGATTCCACCTGCTCAACATCGGCAAGCGCCCCGGCGGCTTCGGTTGGAGCAATCTGTTCCATGCGGCGCCGCTCGGTGCGCCCGCCGCTCTTGTCCTTGCCGGTGCGCTAGGTCTGGCGGCCGATCAGGCAGCGCAGCCATCCGTTTCGAACGGACGTGCATTGGGCGCCTTGTGCGCCATCGGCATCCTTGGCACCTCGGCAGAGGCGACGCTACTCCATTTCCGGGGCGCGTTTCAGAACCCGGCCATGTGGCTTCCAGTCACCGTGCCGCCGGTTGCAGCTGTGACGCTCGCCGCCGACGCGGTGCTGGCAAGGGCGCGGCCGGCAACGATGGCCCTTCTCGCCCTTACAGCCGTGCTCGGTTTCGCTGGCGCTGCTTTCCACGCTTATGGCGTGTCCCGGCGGATGGGTGGGTGGCGCAACTGGAGGCAGAACCTGTTCGCCGGTCCGCCGCTGCCCGCCCCTGCGGCCTTCACCGGCCTCGCGGTGGCCGGCCTCGGCGCTCTTCACAGGATCGGCCGTCGTGATGGCTGATCGCTTTCCCGGATATGATGTGCTGGCCAAAGCAGACAGCCAGAGCTGGGACGCGATCACCCGCCGCACCATTGCCGAACGGATCGCGCTTGCCGAGCGGCAGGACGTGCTGACGGACCGGCAGCGGCTGACGCTCCGCGCCGTCATTGACCGCATCACCCCGCAGCCCGAAGGGCGGCCGCCGGTCAATGCGGCTGCGATATTGCTGGAAAAGATTGCGGGCGAGGAAGGCGATGGCTACCGGCACCACCGGCTCCCGCTTTTGCGCGTCGCCTGGTCGCGCGGGCTCGATGCCATCGAGGCGGAGGCCTGCGCTCGCTACGGCCGCGCTTTCGATACGCTTGACGGCAAGCTGCAGGACGAGCTTCTGCGCATGATCGAAGCTGGCGAAGCGCATGATCCCGCCTGGGCCGATATGCCGCCGGACATTTTCTTCATCTGGCGGCTCATACCTGACATCGTCGCAGCCTATTGGTCGCATCCTTCGGCGTGGAGCGCCATGGGGTTCGGCGGCCCCGCCAGCCCGCGCGGCTATGTGCGGCTGGACGCGGATCGGCGCGATCCGTGGGAAGGCGCTGAAGATGCAACATGAGGCGCGAGCGAAGGCCGGGCGCGCACCCGATGTGTTCGTTCCGGGCGGCTGGGTGCCGATGCGGCAGCATCGGGAAAAAGAAGCCGTCGATTTTGCGATTGTCGGCACGGGAGCCGGCGGCGGGACGCTTGCCTGCCGCCTTGCAGAAGCCGGCTTTTCCGTGGTGGCCTTCGATGCGGGCCCCTATTGGCAACCCCTGGAGGATTTCGCCTCGGACGAGCGTCACCAGTCCCAGCTTTACTGGAACGACGATCGCATCGTTGAAGGCGCGAACCCGCTCAAGCTGGGTGCGAACAACAGCGGCAAGGGAGTGGGCGGATCGACGGTTCATTATGCCATGGTCGCGCTGCGCTTTCGCCCCGAATGGTTCAAAAGCCGCAGCCTGCTGGGCTATGGTGCCGACTGGCCGATCGACTGGCGCGAGATGTGGTCATATTATGACGAGGTGGAGCAGGCGCTCGCCATCGCCGGGCCGGTGAACTATCTCTGGGGTCCGAAGCGGCCTCGCTATCCCCGCCGGGCGCACCCCCTGAACGCATCTGCGGCGCTGCTCGCCCGCGGAGCCGAGGCGCTGGGCATTGGATGGAGCGAAACGCCCATCGCCACCCTCTCCTCGCCGCGCGGCAAGGCGCACCCATGCGTCTATCGCGGCATGTGCACCATCGGCTGCTCGACCAACGCGAAACAGTCGGTGCTCAACACCTGGCTCCCCCGCGCGCTCAGTGCGGGGGCGGAAATCCGCGACCTTGCCATGGTCGGTCGGGTCGAGACGAACGTACGCGGTCTGGCGACGGGCGTTCATTATCATCGGGAAGGCGCATGGCGCTTCCAGAAGGCGCGCAATGTCGTTGTCGCCGGCTATGCGATCGAGACACCCCGGCTGCTCCTCAACTCGGCGAGCACGCTCTGCCCCGATGGCCTTGCTAATTCCTCGGGACTGGTGGGGCGCAACCTGATGGTGCAGCTCAACCAGGCGGTCTGGGGACAGGTGGATCAGGAGGTTCGCTCCTACAAGGCACCGCCCAGCCTCGCGCTCACCGAACACTGGAACTACGAGGATCGCGGCAAGAATTATCATGGCGGCTGGTGCTATATGAACCAAGGCCCACTGCCGATCGGCTGGGCCCAGACGCTCGCAGGGGGGCGGCGCCTGTGGGGCCAGCCTTTAGTCGACGAGATGAACCGCGCCAATCATTCGGTCGGCCTCAAAATGGTGGGCGAGGTTCTGCCTTCCCCCGCCAATCGCGTCACGCTGGCCGACGAAGTCGATGCATATGGACTGCGCATCCCGCGCATCAGCTTTTCCTATGGCGACAACGAACGCGCCATGCTGGCGCATGCGCTGCCTTTCATGGAGCAGGCCTTGGAGGCGGTGGACGCGCGCGAAATCTGGCGTGAGGAAGAGGACACCTGCCACCTTAACGGCACCGCGCGCATGGGCGATGACCCGGCGACGAGTGTCGTAAATGCCGATTGCCGCAGTTGGGACATGCCCAATTTGTGGATCTGCGATGGCTCCGTCTTCCCGACCGTCGGCGGGGTGAACCCATCACTCACCATTCAAGCCATCGCTTGCCGCACCGCTGATCGGATAGCGGCTCTTGGAAGAAGGGGAGAATTATGAAGAATAATCATCGTCCAGTCATTGTGGTCACGGGCGCTTCCGCCGGTGTCGGACGAGCGGTCGTGCGCCGCTTCGCTCAGGAAGGCGCGCGCATCGCGCTGATCGCGCGTGGCAAGGACGGGCTGGAAGCCACGGCGAGCGAAGTGGAGGAAGCTGGCAGCGAGGCGCTGGTGCTTCCACTCGACGTAGCCGATGCGGCCGCTGTCGAAGCCGCAGCAGAGGAAACGGAGGCGCGCTTCGGTCCAATCGACATCTGGATCAATGCCGCCTTCGCAGGCGTGCTATCCCGCTTCCTCGACATGGACCTTGCAGATTACCGCCGTGTCACGGACGTCACCTATCATGGCCAGGTGCATGGCGTGATGGCCGCGCTCAAGCGGATGGTGCCTCGAAACCGAGGCAGCATCGTTCTGGTTGGCTCAGCGCTCGCCTATCGCGGCATTCCGCTCCAGTCGGCCTATTGCGGCGCCAAGCACGCGCTCCAGGGCTTTCAGGACTCGATCCGCGCCGAATTGCTGCACGAAAAGAGCCGGGTCCATGTTTCGATGGTGCAGTTACCGGGCGTCAACACGCCGCAGTTCGACTGGATACGCACCAGCTTTCCCACGAAGGCGCGGCCCGCAAGCCCGCCCTATCAGCCGGAAGTGGCGGCGGACGCGATCCATTTCGCCGCGCATCATCGACGCAAGCAGGTGATCGTCGGCTTTCCAGCTTTGGAGGCCATTTGGGGCGACCGCTTCGCTTCGTCCGCGCTCGATCATTATCTGGGCGCTACAGGGGTCGCGAGCCAGCAGGACGAGGAACGGGTCGGGCCTGATTATCGCGACAATCTCTATGAGCCGGTGCCCGGGGATCACGGCGCTCATGGCCGGTTCGACGCGATCGCCCGCACGCGCAGTCCGCACTGGTGGACGAGCAAGCATCGCGTGGCGTTGGGCACAGCGGGCGCATTGATCGCAGCAGCCGCAAGCGCGCTGGCACTGGGGAGGAAAGCACGATGAGCCGCTGGTGGCGCGAGGCGGCGCTATATCAAATCTATCCCCGCTCCTTCCAGGACAGCGACGGCGATGGCGTGGGCGATCTGGAAGGCGTCCGCCGTCGGCTCGACCATATCGCGGAGCTTGGCGTGGAAGCGATCTGGCTTTCGCCTATCTTCCGATCTCCGATGGCGGACTTCGGTTATGACGTGTCCGATTATCGTGAAATCGACCCGCTGTTCGGCGACATGGCCGCTTTCGACCGACTGCTGGAGGAGGTCCATGCACGCGGGCTCAAGCTGCTGCTCGATTTCGTGCCGAACCATAGTTCTGGCCAGCATCCCTGGTTTCAGGAAAGCCGGTCGAACCGCGACAATCCGAAGCGTGACTGGTATATCTGGCGCGACCCGGCGCCGAATGGCGGGCCGCCGAACAATTGGATAAGCAATTTCGGCGGCAGCGCTTGGACCTGGGACGACGCGAGCGGGCAATATTATTATCACGCCTTCCTGGCCGATCAGCCCGACCTCAACTGGCGCAACCCCGAAGTGCGCGCCGCCATGCACGACATCCTACGTTTCTGGCTCGACAAGGGCGTGGACGGCTTCCGCGTCGACGTGATCTGGCACCTGATCAAGGACGAGCAGTTTCGCGACAATCCACGCAATCCAGCCTATGCGCCTGACCGGCCCGACATCGATCGCTTTCTCCAGGTTCACTCCGCCGATCAACCGGAAGTGCATGACGTCATCGCCGAATTGCGCGGGGTGATCGACAGCTATCCGGGCCGCCTACTGATCGGAGAGATCTACCTGCCCATCGACCGGCTGATGGCTTATTATGGTCATGACAATAAGGGCGTGCACTTGCCCTTCAACTTCCAGCTCATCAACTGCCCTTGGCATGCCGAAGCGATCGGCGCCCTCATCGATGAATATGAAAGTGCGCTGCCGGAGGGGGGCTGGCCCAATTGGGTGCTGAGCAATCATGATCAGCCGCGCATCGCCGCGCGTGTCGGCGAGGCACAGGCGCGGATCGCGGCCATGCTTCTGCTGACGCTGCGGGGGACCCCGACGCTCTATTATGGTGACGAAATCGGCATCGCCGACATCGACATGTCGCAGGAGACCGTGCTCGATCCTGCCGCGATCAACGAGCCGGGAATCAGCTTCAATCGCGACCGTTCGCGGTCCCCCATGCAGTGGTCCCGCGACGACTTTGCCGGTTTTTCGCCTTCGAAGCCATGGTTGCCGCTGGCGACTGATTGGAAGGAGCGCAATGCCGCTGTGCAGCGCGACGAGGAAGCATCGATGCTGAACCTATATCGAGCCCTGCTCCGCCTGCGCCGCGCCGAACCGGACCTGCTGACAGGCTCCTATCGCCGGGTCGCTCTTGATGCTGACCTTCTGGCTTACCAACGCGGCGAAAATATCGGCGTCATTCTTAATCTTTCGGCGGATAGCGCACCGCTCACCCTTCCCGCTCAATGGCGCGGAGCCAGCGTGAGGCTTTCCGCACGCGAAGCGCGAGCGTTGCCCGCCGTGCCCGACAGCCTTGCAGGTGGCGAAGGCCTGATCCTGCGCATCGGGGGCGCGGCATGATCCCGGACCTGTGGTATAAGAATGCGATCATCTACAGCCTGTCACTCGACGGCTTCCTGGACGCAAACGGTGACGGGATAGGAGACTTTCGCGGGGCCATGCGACGGCTCGACTATCTGCAGGGGCTTGGCGTCACCGCTGTCTGGCTCGCGCCGTTCCAACCTTCGCCGCACCGCGACCACGGCTATGACGTGGCCGATTATTATGGCGTCGATCCGCGATACGGCTCTCCGGGTGACTTCGTCGAATTCGTCAACGCCTGCCATCAACGCGGCATGCGGGTCATCATGGATCTGGTGGTCAATCACTGTTCCGATCAGCATCCCTGGTTCCAGGCGGCACTGGCCGATCCCAAGTCCCGCTTTCGCGACTATTTCATCTGGGCCGACAAGAAGCCCGACGATGCGCATAAGGGCGTCGTCTTTCCCGGTGTCCAAAAATCGACCTGGACCTATCACCGCAAGGCGAAGGCCTGGTATTTCCACCGCTTCTTCAAGTTCCAACCTGACCTAAACATCGCCAATCCCGATGTGCAGGCGGAGATCATGAAGATCGTGGGCTATTGGCTGCAACTGGGCGTTTCCGGCTTCCGCATGGATGCCGTGCCTTTCCTGATCGCCGCTGACGGCATCAATGTAGATGACCCTGAACCTGCCTATGACCTGCTGCGCGAGATCCGCGCCATGGCCCAGTGGCGCAAGGGGGATGCCGTGCTGCTGGCCGAAGCGAACATCCCGCCCGACGAGGCGATGGAATATTTCGGAGCAGACGGCGACAGGATCCACATGGTCTTCAACTTTCCGGTCAACCAGGCGCTTTTCCACGCCATGGCGACGGGCGATGCCAGCCTGCTGAAGAAGGCCGTCGCCGCGTCGAACGGCCTTCCGGAGACCGCCCAATGGGCGAACTTCCTGCGTAACCATGACGAACTGGACCTCGGCCGTCTGACCGAGAAGCAGCGCCAGGCAGTGTTCGCCGCGTTCGGGCCAGATCCGGACATGCAGATTTATGATCGCGGCATCCGGCGCCGCCTCGCGCCGATGCTGGGCGGCGACCGCGCGCGGCTTGAGCTCGCCTACAGCCTGATGCTCACCCTGCCCGGAACGCCTGTGCTGCGCTATGGGGACGAGATCGGCATGGGCGATGACCTGTCCTTGCCGGAGCGGGACGCGGCGCGCACGCCAATGCAATGGTCGGCTGCCGTCAACGGCGGCTTCAGCACATCCGACAAGCCCATACGCCCGCCGATCGAGACGGGGCCCTACGGCTTCCTTCAGGTCAACGTTTCGAGCCAAAGAAGCGATCGCGACTCGCTTCTAAACTGGACGGAGCGCGCCGTCAGGCTGCGCAAGGAATTGCCGGAACTCGGGCGCGGTCGATGCTCGGTTCTGGATTGTCCCTCCAGCATCCTTGTCCTTCGCTACGACTGGCAGGGGGAAACATCGGTTTATGTCCATAATTTCTCCGGACGAGCCATCGAATTCACGCTCTGCTTGGAGGAAAGCGCCGATCCTCGCGGCTTGATCTGCCTGCAGACTGCGCGTCGCAGCGAAGCGGACGCCGATTGCCGGCATCACATCATGATCGAGGCGCATGGATATCGCTGGTTCCGCTTCGGCGGGCTCGATGAACTGACATATGTGCATGGAGATCAGCATTGAGCGGGCGATGCTGGCGCGTTCAACATACTCCCGAACCTGACCACCTCAGCCGATGACATCCACGTTGATATCACCGGAACTCCACCACCTGCGGTGAATTGACCTTTTGCGCTTTCGCCGGTCGCCGGAGCATTCCGTCAGTCATGCCGGACGATGACGCACCTGCAGGAAAGGATACTGACATGGCCGATAGGTGGAGAGATGAAACCCGCTATGGCGGCGATCGCAATCGCGGATCAGGCGGTGATTACCGCGACTGGGGAGATGAGGATGATGGTGGCAGCCGATACGACCGGGAACGCGGCGGCGGCATGAACTATTATGGCGCAGATTATGGCCGATATGTCGGTGACGAGGATCGCCGCTACGCCGGCCGGGAATCCAGCGGCCGCGGCTATGGCGGTTCTCGGGGCCAAAGAGGCTATGGCAGCTACGGCGAAACGGGCTTTGGGTCTGACCGGGGATATGGCCGTTCCGAGGATCGCGGCGGATATTCGGCCTATGACCGTCAGGCCTCACGGTACAGCGGCAATTATGGCCAGGGCTCCAGCGATTTTGGCGGTAGATCAGGCCGCTACAATGCCGGCTACCAGGGCTCTTCCGGCGGCTATGGCCGTGACGATGTTCGCGGCGGAGAAGAACGGGGCTGGTGGGATCGCGCCGGTGATGAGGTCCGCTCCTGGTTCGGTGACGACGAAGCGGAGCGCCGCCGCCGCATGGACGAGCATCGCGGTCGCGGGCCCAAGGGTTATGCGCGCTCGGATGACCGAATCCGCGAGGATGTCTGTGATCGCCTGAGCGACGATCCCTGGCTGGACGCGTCCAATCTCGAAGTGTCCGTCGCCAACGGAGAAGTCACCCTATCCGGGTCGGTCAGCGACCGCAGCGCCAAGCGCCGCGCCGAGGATTGTGTCGAAAACGTCTCTGGCATCAAGCATGTTCAGAACAACTTGCGCGTGCAGCAGGGAATGACAGGCCAAGGCTCGACCAGCACCTCCGGAGCACCCAGCACCATCGCTGGCGACAGCAGCACCGGAACGGCGAGCGGAACGCCCGGCAAAGTCGGCGGAAGCAGCTGACGACCAGAGGGGCGCGGCCCTGACCGCGCCTCTCTACGCCATTCTTCATGCTGACAGGTGACAGGATGAACAGGGACGAGGATAAACGAACAGGGCTCGACCGGAAAATCAGTCAGCCTCAAGGCAAGCATCGCCATCGCGCGCTTCGCGGACTGAATGCTGCTGACGGTCCGGCTATCTCTGTCGGGCGGATGACAGGCCGTTCGGATCCGGGCATCGCATGGGCCGGCCAGGTGCGCGACGCGTCAACTGATTCTCATCGCCTGGGCGACATGCTCGACCGCCTGCGCAAACTGGCGTCCAAAGCTGACACAGTCTCGCTGGGCGACGTCGTGGAAGCACTGGGTAATCGCAGTTACGGTCCATTCCTGATCCTCCTGCCGCTGATCGACATTTCTCCCGTCGGCGCGGTGCCAGGCCTGCCCACGCTGCTGGCCGTACTCATCATCCTCGTCGCTGGACAGCTGCTGCTTGGGCGCAAGCATTTGTGGCTGCCCGGCTTTGTGCAGCGACGGTCCATATCCGCTGGCAGGGTTGCCAAGGCGATCGAGAAGATCCGCCCGTTCGCCAAGCGCATGGACCGCTGGTTCCATGGGCGCATGCCGATGTTGACGAGTGGCCCGTTCGTACGCGTGGCGGCGGGGGCGATCATCCTGATGGCGCTTACGGTCCCGCCGCTCGAACTGCTGCCGCTTGCGACCACGGCGCCGATGGGAGCGATCGCCGCATTCGGGCTAGCGCTTCTGGTCCGCGACGGATTGTTGATGGTCGCCGCCATCCTCCTTGCCGTAGCAGCCGTGGCGGTCGGTCTTAGCCTGATATGACCTCGCCCATTTCCCAGCTCGTTGTGCAGCTGCAAGCCCCACCAAAAGGTTAATTTGGCGGTAGGTGAGCGCACTTTGAGGTGGTCAAGCTCCCCCGCCTATGTTGCGGGAAATAATGAATTAGCGGCAATCTGCGGCCGAAATCGTAGACTTCTGTCACACGGGCCAAGAGAGTTCATCACAACACGGTAGTCAGCCAAAGCTGTAGAACGAGCCTCTGGGGTTGAGGAAATGTGAGCGCCGGGAGGCAGCTGATCAGGGAGCGAGCAAGCCAAGCGGTACCATTCAAGAGTATCGCTTGCAGGAGGGCTTCCCACATCTGCAATGAGCTCCGAAAAGGATACGGTCCAGTTTGGAGAGTGGCCCGGACGACGATGTACCGTGATCGCCGGGGTGGACGATCCGTTCGTTTCCAAGAATATCTGTGTTCGTCCCTGACCCACTAACGTGCCGGGCACATGCAGCAAAGTACGAACACCTGTAACGTGGGGAGGGGCATCCGGCGACATGGCGGCGGTCAACAAATCGCGCAGGCGCGCTTCCCGCGAGGCGCTCCAGCGCAACTGCGCAGTAGGAGTGACGAGCTGCAGCTCTCCAGGTTTCCCCGGCACTCTGCGGGCGAAGATAAAGGCTTCTTCACCTTTCAGATCTTCCGACCGACCATGCCAATCCAGTGGAACGTCAACCAGGTATCTAACTGATCGGCCAAGAGGCTTCTTGCTCACCAGCAAAGCCTTTGTTTCCGCCTCGATGTAGAAGCGGCGGTATCCGGTGCGTTTGGCCGGAGAACGAGACGGATCAATCGGTATCATTGAATCGATATGCACCAGCGCCACCAATTCGGCGGCAAAGGACAGGTCTGCAATATCCGCATAGGTGACCATCCGATTCGTGGCGGTCTGTGCGACCACGGCCACGGGTTGGAAAAGCCAGGAGGCCACCAACAAACCCGCGGCAAGAATTCGCGAAACATGTGGCATTGGGTGTGCTCCTGCGTTTCGGGGGGCACTGCCTCACCCACCGCCAGGCAGCTCAGCATAGTATGTAGCTGAACTATCGATATTGTTGCAACCCTGCCTCGCTCGCCGCCCCGCTGCGACGCTGCATCACAATCCGAGATTCGGAACGGCTCTATCCGTCGATTTTACGTTCAACTCCGGTTTCAAAGCGTTGGGAAAGGCCATGATAGAGTCGCTCCTTGCTGACGAGTTGCGCAGCAAAATCCGCGATCAGCGCTGTTGCGAGCAACGGCATCATCAGACCACGGCTCGCCGTCGTTTCCGAAATAATAATCACGGCCGTGAGTGGCGCTCGCACCACGCCGGTGAAATAAGCCACCATCCCAAGCAGGATGACGGCTCCTGAAGGATAAGTTGGAAATATGCTGCGCAGAACGTCCCCAATTCCGGCACCGACTGATAAGGAGGGGGCGAAGATACCACCTGGAATCCCGGAAATCGCTGTGGCCAATGTCGCGATGAATTTCGCTGCCCCAAACCACATCGGCACGTCTGAACCTGCTATAACGGCGTGGGCGGTCTGATAACCGGTTCCCCAGGTCAGGCCGGTCGCGACGCCAAGGAAGGCTACGACGAAGCCGCAGCCCGTGGCGAATAGCACAGAATGGCTGCGCAACCAGCGCATCGGCGCCGTTGGGACTCTGCCCGCCGAAAGCATCAGGCGTGAAAAGGATCCGCCCGTTAGGCCGCCGATCACGCCAGCAACAGGGGCCGCGGAAAGCGCTTGGTGCACATTCAACGTCTGACCCATCACACCGAAATAGACATAATCACCAGCTAGGCCAAGGCTCACCATGCCGGCGATGAGGACGGCCGCCATCACCAGCAAGGCCATGCGCTGCTCATAGGCCGCAGCAAGCTCCTCGATCGCGAAGGCCACCCCGGCGAGCGGCGTATTGAAAGCGGCTGCAACGCCTGCCGCGCCTCCGGCTATATATACGGAAGCGCGTAAGGGAACGGCCATCAGCCGATGCGCGTAGCCCATGATCGAAGCCGAAATCTGCACCGTCGGCCCCTCCCGACCTACCGATGCGCCAAACAACAGGGCAGCGACCGTCATGATGAATTTCACGATGGCGATGCGTGCAGACACCAGGCGGCTGAGCCCGTCGTCGGGATCGCGCGAGGCCGCCATTACCTGTGGAATGCCCGAACCGCTCGCGGCAGGCGCCAGCTTGCGCGTCAACCAGACGATCGCTGCAAATCCCAATGGCGTGATCAGCAGCGGCGCCAGCGGCCAGCGACCTGTTAGCGCGAGGAACATCTCACTTGCCTCATCCGCCAGCCGCGCGAACAGCAAGGCGACAAGTCCGGTCAGTACGGCCCCACCCAAAAAGGCGATGCGGCGCCGCCATACCAATGCCTCGGGAACGTGCCGCCGCAAAAGCGCACGTAGATGGGGCGGTGAAAAACTGGAACGAGGCATCGAACTCCCTCAGCGATTGTGCTGGAATGCCGAGCAAAGGGCAGACCGGTGATTCCTCTCGTGAAGGCCCTCTCCCAATTTGATGGCCACCGATATCAACGGCGCGTTCGCAATGTTCTGGTGACCCACCGGGCGAACGGAACGGCGACAAGGTTCGATGGTTTGCCCGTAATGGCCAGTCTGGCGCCCCTTCATTTTACATGGGTCGATGTCCTGATCCGGCTCGGTGCGGCGGTCCTGTTTTCACTCCTCATCGGGCTGGAGCGTTTCCACAATCGCCGACCAGTCGATTTCCGACCGTATTTCATTGTGTCCCTCGCATCCTGTGCTCTCGTCATTGGTCTCATGGAGGCAAGTTTCGATATCAAGGATCCACGCCTGTCCATCGATCTCGGCCGTGTCATGAGCGGTGTGATGACTGGCATCGGCTTTCTCGGCGCAGGAGCATTGTTCCGGGAGAGCCACATCGTGCAGGGTGCAGGATCGGCCGCCGCGATCTGGGCCGCCGGGGCGATCGGCATTGTCTGCGGGCTAGGCCTCATATGGCTCGGCGGACTGGTCGCAGCCGCAATCCTTTTGCTCTTTCTCATAGGCCGCCGCTTTACAGGCCCCTATCATGCCGGATTGGATGATGAAGAAAACGAGCGATCATGATCGCGTCATGGCAGACTCTCGTCCAGCGCGGCAGCCAATCTGAAGCTTTGGCCCGCAGCAGGTGTTGAGATTGGCGCGATGCCCTCGGCGCGTAAAATCTCCGCGATGGCCAGCCCTCTGCGCTGAGCTAGATCAGGTCCATCCGACGCTTCACTGGACAGGCCCGGCACCGCGAGCGCGCGAATGTTCCATCGACGGGCCGCCCAGGCGGAAGTGAGCACAGCGTCGCGCGCCGCTGAACCCAGCATATCGGAGCCGTCCGCGAAACGGACCAGCGGCAGCTGCGCTTGAGGCGGAACGATAGCAATGTCCCAATCACCAGACTGGCTGCGCGCACGCTGTTCGAGCATACGATAGCTTGCGAGACTGGCGCCAGGTATCGGCTCGGCCAACGCACTGGCGCGATGATGATCGCGGTCCAGGGTAATTGCATCAACGGGCACGCCCGCAATAAGCGAGACCATCTGGGTGAGAGCGCCAATCCGCGCCGTTTCGGCGGCTCCAGGCGCACTGGCCTGCCGCAGTTCCTCCCGCTGCGCTTCCAATGCACCCGCGCCCGGCTCTAGCAGGACCTGATCAAGTTGAAGGCGGAGGGGTTCGCCCAGACGTCTCGCGAGGTCGGACTGGAGCGTCGCCGTTTTTTGCATGCGCGCACGCGGCGTGATGATGACTGACCGGATGGCGATCGGCTTCGCATCGAAATCGACGTCCAGCTGGGTAACGCGGGCACTGTTTCCAAACCGCTCAGCCAGGAAGGATCGGACCTGCGTAACCGCCAGGGCCTCGCCCGCAATTTGCTTGAGGGAGAAGGCCAATGGAATCGCCATGACAACGAACACCAGGATCAGGACAATTGTCTGCGCCCAGCTCTGCTGACTTGAAAGAGAATGCCCGAAGCCGTAGACACGCGCCATGACGGTCGCGGACAAGGCAATGGTGACGAAGTTTGTGACAAACAGCGCGAACGCTCCCCCCAGTACCGGCAAGTTCCAGGTCGCAAGGCCATAGCCGACCACTGCCAGCGGCGGCATGAGCGCCGTCGCGATTGCAACACCCACGATAGTGCCGCCCCTTCCCCTGATGATCGCGAAGGTTCCGGCCAACGCCGCGAAAAGGGCGACTCCCAGGTCGAAGAGGTTGGGTCGCGTTCTCGATATGATTTCGGTGGTTGGCGCCTGAAGGGGCGAGAGCGCCACGATTAGCGCGGTGAAGGCAACGGCGCATGCGGACCCCGCCCCAAGAGCAATCAATGCCCTGCGCATCTCGCTGAAATCGAACAGGGCCAGGCTGAAGCCGAGGCCCAGGATCGGATTCATCAGCGGAGAAATCAGCATAGCGCCGATCACGACCGCCGGGGAAGAAAGAAGCAGGCCCAGGACAGCGATGCCCGCCGACATGATCGTCATGAACAAATAGCGCGGCGACCAGCCGCTTTCTTCCACGATCGTCTCTACAACCTTCTCATGATCGACGATGCCGACGATCCTCCTCCGCCACCAGCGATAGAGCGGCATGCGATCCATGCGCTCATGCAGGACGGATCCGGCACTCCCAGCCAAATCACTGTCTGTCATCTGCCCCTATCTCCAAATCCCTTCAAATGCCGACACGCGCCCTCTGGAGCAACGAGTAATAGCTGGCAAATTCACGGCCTATTTCTGCAGCGCTGCGCTCATGTCGGCCATTGTCGCGCCCCGGTGACCCATTGGTTCTTCCGGGCCCGTCGTTGTATCGCGCGCCGTCTGCCGTTCGGTTTCGGCATTGATAAGACCGCCGACAAGCACGGCATAGGCGGAAACATAGAGCCACATCAGCAGCACCACTACCGCGCCCAGTGAACCGTAGGTCGCATCATAATCGCCGAACCAGCTCGCATAGAGTCCGAAGCCTAGGGTCGCGAGAAGCCAGAGCAAAGTTGCAAGACATGAGCCAAGGGTCAGCCACTGCCAGCGGGCGTCGGCCCTATCCGGCGCGAAGCGGTACATGCCCCCGATAGCGAAGCTGCACAGCGTCGCCGCGACAAGCCAAGTAAGCCCCTGCACTGCAGCTGCGCCCACTGGCCCGATCCCGGCGACCAGCCCTTCGGCGAAGCTCAGCATGGATGCCGCCGCCAAGCCAATAATTCCCACGAGCACGGCTGCGCCCGCCAGAGCAGTGGCGATAAAAGTGCTTTTCACAAGGGAGCGCCGGTCTTCCTGCTCATAGATGATGTTGAGTGATCCGATCATCGCGCCTGAGGCGCGTGACGCGCCATAGATGGAAATCAGCAACGCTATTAACAGCCCCAAGCCCTTCTTGTTCGCTGCGCTGTTCGTTAGCTGCGTCAGCTGCTCGTAGATGAGGCGTGCCGCATCCGCCGGCACGAGGTCGATGATCGTGCGCATATGCTGGGCGACTGTTGCGGGATCGGCGGCAAGACCATAGATCATGACGACAGCCCCCAGCAGAGGCACGAACGACAGAAAGGCGTAAAAGGCTACGCCTGCCGACAGCAATCCGAGATTATGCCGTCCGCTGTTCACCCAGACGCGCTTCAATATAGGTTTCCATCCCGCCCAGCGCATCTGGGTAGGCGCGAGAGCGGCAGCGCCATTTTCTCTGGCAAGTTCCTGATCTTGCAATGCAGACATGTTGCCTCCCATCTTTACTCAAGATAATGGACGGGTCAGGTATCGGGTCGGTTCCCAGATAATGCCTGCTTGATGGATCCCGCACACGAGTGCAGCCTCAATTCCCTTCGCTTGGAATGTTGACGACGTTCCCGCAGTGCTTGCAGTGCACAGCATCCGCGTCGTGGCGTGAAAGGCCACAGCGCTCGCACTCATGCTGAATCTTGGTTGGGCGAATGATGGCCTGGGCGAGCCGCACGAAGAGCGATATGCCTGCAATCATGATCGCAATAGAAAGGAGTCGACCTGTCTCACCGACGAGCGTGATGTCGCCAAAGCCCGTTGTAGTAACAGTCGTCACAGTGAAATAGAGAGCGTCGCTGAATGTGGCGATCGACGGATTGCGTCCGACCTGCGCCTCGTACACTACAGCACTGGTGACGAGCAGGAAGATCAAGAGCTGGGCACCATTACGGATCACCTCTTCGTTTTCCGCGAACCAATGACTGCGAATGCGCAGGGCATGGCCCAGGCCCACGACTTCAAACAAATGCACGGCTCGGAACACGCGGAGGAAGGCAAAACTTCCAACGATCGCAGGGACAGTAAGTGAGATCACGATTAGCAAATCGATGAAGGTATCGAGTTGCATCAGGCACCGAACGCGTTCTCTAGCTGCCACGATCCTGCCCATCAACTCGAGCGTGATCAGTCCCGCCAGCAAGCTATTGAACCAAAACACCCAGTCGGCTGCGGGTACAAAGGTGAGGACGATGAAGCTGAATATCAGGGTCAGGTCAAATGCGATCAATACCCGCCTGAAACGGACCGAGCGATAGATTGCGCGTACACGTCTTCCAAACTCCGAGCGAGCGGTCAGCCTGTCAGCGCTCGCTGCCAGTGTGAACCCGCCTAACGCTGAAAAAAGGCGATCAATCATAGATTCGCCTCCATGCATGGCCAACTCGAAACAAATCGCCAGCAGGACTGTCGCATGAAGGCAAGGTCGGGCACCTCTGCGATGGTCATCGCCGGTGATAACAACCCAGATGCTTAGTGGTTGCACCCGTCGGACGAACGCAACTTGCCTTGCACAGACCGCTGTTTACCTCGCGATGCCTGCCTAGAAACGATCGGTCAACCGCCAGAGCTCCTTAGTCGATGGCTACTTGGAGTTATTCATCGCTGAATGGTTTCCATCCATATCCATGTTAGATAGGCGCGGATCGGTCAATAAGCCCGCTGTCGAGCAGCGGGGCAGCATCGATATTCTGCGCGTCCATCAGCATCGCCAGCCGTTCCACCGCCGCAAGGATCATTGCCTGTTCCCAAGACGGCAGATGGTTGAACCGCTCTGTAAACGTCGTCTGCAGTAAGTCGGGGGCATCGTTAAGCGCGACAAAGCCCGGGGGAAGCGCTGACAGGATGAATTGCCGCTTATCGCGCTCGTTTCGCTGGCGCTGGACGAATCCCAGTTCCTGTAGACGGTCGACGACTGTCGTGATCGTGGCCTGGCTGAATTGCAGTGCTTGGGCAACCTCGCTGGGCGTGACCGAATCACGCGAGGCGATTTCACGAAGCACGAGCCATTGGGACGGAGTGAGGCCCGTCGCATTGGCGAGGCGGCGGCTGCCGATTTCAGTGGCGCGCAGGACGCGGCGGAGCGCGCGAAGCGTGAGGGAGGCGATGTTGGAACTCATGAAGAAAACATAGAAAAGATAGGGGTTTAAAGCCATGCAAATTCCTTCGGTAGACAAAGCATCTTTATGGATTCTTTATGTGATGAAGAAATGGAAAATGGCTGGTCGGTTGAAAAACGCGACGAAATCTTATAGGTAACCCGTCGACATGAGGGGGTGGACCTAATCCTGCACCAAATTATAATTTGGGAGATAAAGTATATTTGAGTATGAATCCGATGCGGCCAGCCAGCCGCCACGGAGTTCTGCGCGCCTTTCACTTGGGCGCGCATCCAAGCTCCGGTTCCGGAGGCCCGTTGCAGCGGACGGCCCGGCGGTCACCGCGCTGATCGCGCAATGCCCGCCGCTTGATCCCAATTCCGCCTACTGCAACCTTTTGCAGTGCACGCATTTTGCCGAAAGCTGCATCATTGCTGAGCGAGACAGCGCGATAGCCGGATGGGTTTCGGGATACCGCCCGCCGTCCGAGCCGGAATGCTTCTTCGTCTGGCAAGTTGCCGTCGCGCCTGCCGCCAGAGGGCAGCGGCTGGGCGGCCGGATGATCGAAACGCTGCTGGATCGCCCGTCGTCTCAAGGCGTCACCCACCTGATCACCACGGTGACGGATGACAACGCGCCGTCCTGGGCCCTGTTCGAAGGGCTGGCGAAACAGTGGAGCACCGCGCTTGCGAAAAGCGCGCTGTTTCACCGGGACACTCATTTTGCCGGCGCACATGCCACCGAATGGCTAGCGCGTATCGGCCCGCTGCCCATGACGAAGGCGGCCTAACACAAGGAGAAAGGGCGACATGATCACCACGCTTCCCCGACCCACCAGCCGGAAACCTGACACCTCGATATATGAAAGGCGCGAGTCCGAAGTTCGCAGCTATGCCCGTTCCATGCCCCGCCAGTTCAACAAGGCGCAAGGCGTGTGGATGCACGACAATCAGGGCGGGGTGTATCTCGACTTCCTGTCCGGGTGCTCGACACTGAATTATGGCCACAACCATCCTGTGTTGAAGCAGGCGCTGCTCGACTATATCCAGGACGACGGCATCGCCCATGGCCTCGACCTGCACACTGACGCCAAGGCGACATTTCTCGAAACGCTGGAAAGCGTAATCCTGAAGCCGCGCGGACTGGGTTATCGGGCGATGTTTACCGGGCCGACCGGCACAAACGCGGTAGAAGCGGCAATAAAGCTGGCCCGCAAGGTGACGGGCCGCGAGTTGGTAATCGCCTTTACCAACGGATTTCACGGCATGACGCTGGGCGCGCTTGCCTGCACAGGCAACGCCACCAAGCGAGGCGGAGCAGGCGTCCCGCTCAGCCATGTCGCGCACGAGCCCTATGACGGCTATCACGGTCCGGAGGTGGACACCGCCGATCTGTTGGAGCGGCGTTTATCCGACCCGTCGAGCGGCCTCGATGCACCAGCCGCCATATTGGTGGAAACGGTGCAGGGCGAAGGCGGTTTGAACGCCGCTTCGCCGGAATGGCTGCGCAGGATCAGCGCCATTGCGAAGCACCATGGCGCATTGATGATCGTGGATGACATTCAGGCTGGTTGCGGCCGCGCCGGCGGCTTCTTCAGCTTCGAAGGCATGGGTTTTACGCCCGACATCGTGACGATGGCGAAGTCACTTTCGGGCATGGGCCTACCCTTCGCATTGGCTCTGTTCCGGCCGGAACTGGACCAATGGTCGCCCGGCGAACATAATGGGACGTTTAGAGGCAACAACCACGCTTTCGTCACCGCCACCGCCGCGCTGCGACACTTCTGGAGCGATGGGCAGTTCCAGCAGGACATCGCGCGTCGCGGAGAACTGATCGAGCGCCGCCTGGACGCGATAGCAGCAGAATACGGTCTGTCCACCCGAGGCCGGGGGATGATGCGCGGCATCGACGTCGGATCGGGCGCCGTGGCTGCCACGGTCACCGCAGCTTGCTTCGCACGCGGCCTGATCATCGAAACGAGCGGGGCGCATGACGAAATCGTCAAGATACTCGTACCGCTGATCATAGACGATGCCCAGCTTTCGGCGGGCATCGACATATTGGAAAATTGCATCCGCGAAGCACTGGCCGTGCCCTACGGCGTCGCAGCGGAATAAAGGAAACATCATGATTGTTCGCAAATTGCAGGACATCCGTAAATCGGATCGAAACGTGGCGTCAGATCAGTGGGAAAGCGCGCGCTTGCTGCTGAAGGACGATAATATGGGTTTTTCCTTCCACATCACGACCATGTATGCGGGCGAAGAAATCCACATGCATTACCAAAATCATCTGGAAGCCGTGCTGGTGCTGAAGGGCAATGGCACGATCGAGGATCTAGGCACGGGCATCACACATCAGCTGGCCTCAGGCGTCATGTACGCGCTCAACGCCCATGACAAGCATATCGTACGCCCCAACACCGACATTCTGTGCGCCTGCGTGTTCAATCCGCCGGTCACCGGCAGGGAAGTGCATGACGAAAGCGGGGCCTATCCCGCTGAGGCGGATATGATCCGCGAGGCCGCGCTTAGTAATTGAACCTGACTGAAAAGGGGGAAGGCCCTTGCAAGACATCTACCCATCCCGCCATGCGAATGTGGCGGAGTTTTTGCCGCGTCTCGACCCCGTCGTGCACGGCGATTGGACCCAGGACGCGGCGATCAGCAGGGAACAGGCTGCGCAGTTCGACCGCGACGGTTATCTGGTACTGGAGAGTCTGTTCTCTGACGAGGAGGTGTCCTTCCTTCAGCGCGAGGCGGGCAAGCTATTGTCGGACCCGGACGCGCTGGAGGTTGAAACGGTCATCACCGAACCCGGCAGCCGCGAAATCCGTTCAATCTTCCGCATTCATGCGCAAAGCCTGATTGTCGCAAGGCTGGCCGCCGACGAAAGGCTCGCCGAGGTGGCGCGCTTCCTGTTGGGTGACGAAGTGTATATTCACCAGTCGCGCCTCAACTATAAGCCCGGCTTCCAGGGCAAGGAATTCTATTGGCATAGCGATTTCGAGACCTGGCATGTCGAGGATGGCATGCCGCGCATGCGAGCGCTGTCGATGTCGGTGCTGCTTGCGGAGAACACGCCTCATAACGGACCGCTGATGCTGATCCCAGGATCGCATCGCAGCTACCTGACCTGCGTTGGTCAAACCCCCGAGGATCATTATCGCATGTCGCTGAAGCGCCAGGAATATGGCGTACCGGACGAGGACAGTCTGGCCGAACTGGCGCACAAGCATGGCATCGTCGCTCCGACGGGCAAGCCGGGTTCCGTCGTGATCTTCGACTGCAACATCATGCACGGATCGAACGGCAACATCACCCCCTTCCCCCGCGCCAACGCGTTCCTGGTCTATAATGCGGTCAGCAACCGGCTGGTCGCGCCATTTGGCGTCGACAAGCCACGCCCGGAATTCATCGCGGCGCGAGGTGAACCACAGCCGATCGTGCCTGTGTCCGGTTCGCTGGCCGAGGAGGTGCTGATATGAACCGCCATAGCGTGGAAAAGATCGGCGGCACGTCGATGGCACAGACAGCCACCCTGTTCGACAATGTGCTGATAGCAGGCCGAAAGGGCGCGGATCTTTACAACCGCATCTTCGTCGTGTCCGCCTATGCGGGGATGACCGATCTGCTACTGGAGCACAAGAAGAGCGGCCAGCCGGGCGTCTATGCCCGTTTCGTCGCGGATGAAGGCACCGACGGCTGGCGCGAAGCGATCGAAGCGGTGCGTTCCGCGATGCGCGCGCGCAATGCCCAGATGTTCGCGCGGGCCGACAGCCAACGGGAAGCCGACGCCTTCGTCGATATGCGGATCGATGCCGCGGCCGCATGCCTGAACGATCTCGCGCGGCTGCGCAGCCACGGGCGCTTCTGTGTCAAGGAGCAGCTGATAACGGTACGGGAAATGCTCGCGGGGTTGGGCGAGGCACATAGCGCCCACAGCACAGCATTGTTGCTGCGCGACCGGGGGGTCAATGCCGCCTTTGTCGATCTGACGCTGTGGTATCAGCAGGATATGCAGGAACTGGACGAGCGGATTGTGACGGCGCTTGAAGTCATCGACCTTACCTCCACCCTGCCGATCGTCACCGGCTATGCAGGGTGCCGCGAAGGCATGGTGCGCCGCTATGCGCGGGGCTATTCGGAAATGACCTTCTCGCGCATCGCGGTGCTGACCGGGGCGCGCGAGGCGATCATCCATAAGGAGTTCCACCTGTCGAGCGCCGACCCGAAGCTGGTGGGGATCGAAAAGGCACGCAAGATCGGTCGCACCAATTATGACGTTGCCGACCAGCTCGCCAATCTGGGCATGGAGGCGATCCATCCCGGCGCGGGTCGGGGCCTGCGGCAGGCCAACATTCCGCTACGCGTGCGCAACACATTCGACCGGGAAGATGGCGGGACGCTGATCTGCGGCGATTATGTGTCCGAAACGGCGCGCGTCGAGATCGTGACCGGCGTTCGTCATGCGCAGGCGCTCCAATTCTTCGAGCAGGACATGGTCGGCGTAAAGGGCTATGACGCTGCCATATTGGAGGCGCTGACACGGCATCACGCATGGATCGTCAGCAAATCGTCCAACGCCAATACCATCACCCATTATTTGTCGTCCGATGCGGCGACGGTGAAGCGGGTGATCGACGATCTTCAGCAACGCTACCTGGATGCCTCGATCTCCGCCCATCCGGTGGCGATGGTGTCGGTGATCGGGAGCGACATATCCCGACCTTCGCTGGTCTCCGATGCGCTGTGCGCTCTCGGCGAGGAAGGCGTCGGCGTCATCGCGATGCAGCACCAGATCCGAAATGTCGATGTGCAGTTCATAATCGATGTCGAACATTATGATGCTGCCGTGCGGGCGCTGCACCACGTTCTGGTGGAACGCGAAGAGATGGCGGCGAAGGGGAAGCGCGCCGCCTGATCGACTGTCATGCTATTGGCCATCCAACCTGTCCGAAGCCTTTTGCTTTCCATCTTCATGCTGATGGCGGGCAGCGGGTTTCTGGCAACCCTGATCAGCCTGCGCTTGAACCGGGCGGGCAGCGACACGATGACCATCGGCATCGTCGCCACCGCCTATTTTGGCGGGCTGATTGTAGGGTCGCTGCGCGCGGGCGGCATAGTGCGGCGCGTGGGGCATATCCGCGGATTTGCCGCTTTCGTTGCGCTGCTCTCGGCCAGCACATTATCCTATGCGTTGTGGACGCAACCGCTGTTCTGGATGCTGTTGCGGCTGACCGACGGCATCTGCGTCGCGGGCGTGTTCGTGTGCCTGGAAAGCTGGCTGAATGACAGAGCCGATCCGCAGATGCGGGGCAGCGTGCTGGCGGCCTACATGGTCGCTCTTTATTCGGGGCAGGCGATCGGCCAGTTGCTGCTGGGGGCGACCGGGGCCTTGCCCGCCATCCCCTTCCAGATCGCCTCCATCCTGATTTCGCTGGCCATCATCCCCCTTTGCCTGACGCGCAGTTCCGCGCCTGCCCCCGTGGAGGCGAGCGCCTTTTCGATCCGGTCGTTGCTGGCGGCGTCGCCGCTGGGCGCGTGGGGCGCGGTGGCAACCGGGCTGATGCTGGGTGCCTTCTACGGGATGGCGGCGGTGCATGTAAGGCGGCTCGGGCTGGACCTTGCCGAAACAGCGCGCTTCATGATGATCGTCATTCTGGGTGGTGTGGCGCTGCAATGGCCGCTGGGGCGCCTGTCGGATCGGCATGACCGGCGGCGGGTGATTGTCGGCAGCTTTGCAGCGGCGGCGCTGACAAGCGTGGCGCTGTCGATGACCGGCGGTAGCGGCCTGATGCTGATGGGACTAGGCGCACTGTTCGGCGGATTGAGCTTCGCGCTCTATCCGCTGTGCGTAGCGCACTGCAATGACCGGCTGCTGGAGACCGAGCGAGTGGCGGCGAGCGGTCGGCTGGTGCTGCTTTATTCGATCGGCGCGGCGCTGGGGCCGGTGCTGGCGGCGGGATTCATGACGGCGGCGGGTACGGGCGGGCTGTTCCTCTTCATCGCCTGCTGCGCCGGGCTCGCCATGATGGTCGGGTTATGGCGGCAGCGCGCATCCGATCCGGTGCCGGTCATGTATCAGCAGGAATTTCAGATCATGCCACGCACCACCCCCATGGCCGCGCTGCTGGACCCCAACAGCGCCGATGAAGGACAGACGACATGACCGCGATTTCCGCCGCCGCCGTGGCCGAGCCCGCGACCGGGCAGGACGCCACGCTGCGCCGCGCTATTGCCGCGTCGGCCATGGGCAATGCGACCGAGTGGTTCGACTATGGCATCTATGCCTATGGCGTGACCTATATCTCTGCCGCGTTGTTTCCGGGCAGCACGGAGGAAGCGGTGCTGTTTGCGCTGGCGACATTCGCGATTTCCTTCCTCGTGAGGCCGTTGGGCGGGCTGTTTTGGGGGCCGCTTGGCGACAGGATGGGACGCAAATCAGTGCTGGCGCTCACTATTTTGCTGATGTCCGGCGCTACGCTGTGTGTGGGGTTGATCCCGGATCATGCCAGCATCGGCTTTTGGGCGCCGGTGCTGCTAATAGTGCTGCGCATGGTGCAGGGTTTTTCGACCGGTGGCGAATATGGCGGCGCGGCGACCTTCATGGCGGAATATGCGCCAGACGATAAGCGCGGCTTCTATGGCAGCTTCCTGGAGTTCGGGACATTGGCGGGATTTTCGCTGGGCGCTGCGCTGATGTTGGGCTTTTCGCTGATGCTGGGCGATGCGGCCATGCATGAATGGGGGTGGCGCGTGCCATTTCTGGTGGCGGCACCCCTGGGGCTGGTCGGCATGTATCTCCGCTCAAAGATGGAAGATACACCGGTTTTTCGCGCGGCGGCGGCGTTGCATGATGCGGGGCCGCCTTCACCTAGGCTGTCACTGCTGATGCGTCGGCACTGGCGACCGATGCTGGTGGTGGGCGGACTGGTAGTGGCGCTGAACGTCGTGAATTACACGCTGCTGAGCTACATGCCCACCTATTTGCAACGCCGGATCGGCCTCACGAGCGACGAGGCGCTGATCGTGCCGATCATCGGCATGATGCTGATGATGCTGTTCCTGCCCTTTGCGGGAGCGCTCTCGGACAAGGTCGGGCGGCGCATGATGTGGCGGGTTTCGCTGATCGGGCTGCTGCTGGCGGTCATGCCGCTTTACCTCCTGATGGCGACTGGACTTGCTGGTGCGATCATCGGCTTCACGCTGCTAGGGCTGCTTTATGTTCCGCAACTCGCGACCATATCAGCAACCTTTCCCGCGCTGTTCCCGACGCAGGTGCGGTTCGCGGGGTTCGCCATCGCATATAATGTATCGACCTCAATCTTCGGCGGGACGGCCCCGGCGATTGGCAGCGGGCTGATCAGCTACACCGGCAATGAACTGATGCCCGCATTCTACATGATGCTCGCCTGCGGCGTCGGCCTGATCTCGCTGCGCTTCATGCCCGAGACGGCGGGCCGGTCCCTTTATGACGACCCTTTTGCGGAGAAACAGGCTTGATCACCAACCTTCCGGTGTCCAACGATAGTATCTCAACGCTGACGCGCGGCTATGTAAACCAGCCTTGGATTCAAACCGGGCTGGCGCTGCTGCTACTCGGGACCTTCGCCTGGATCGCGAACTGGGTCGCCAAGCGTGTGGTACTGCGAGTTCTGCTTCGTCTGTTGAACCACCTCCCCTTTCGGATCGAAGCTGGGCATCTCGGCGCAATCGTCGCGCGGCTGTCGAACATCGTGCCGGCGCTGGTCATTCAGACCGGCATAGGCGCCGTTCCGCATCTCCCAGCCGAGGGCGTTACATTCGTCCGCAGCCTGTGCACCGCATTCATCATCCTGACGATCGCGATCGCGCTCAGCGGCTTCCTGACGCTGCTCAACGATCTCTATCAGCGCCGCCCAAACGCCGCCCACCGGCCGATCAAGGGCTATGTGCAGCTGGGCAAGCTGCTGCTTTATGGCGCGGCAGCGATCCTGATCATCGCCGCGCTGATGAACCAGTCTCCGCTGCTGCTGCTGTCCGGCCTTGGCGCCATGGCGGCGGTACTGATGCTGGTGTTCAAGGACACGATCCTGTCGCTCGTTGCCTCGGTTCAGATCGGCTCCAACGACATGGTGCGCGTGGGCGACTGGATAGAAATGCCGCAGTTCAACGCCGATGGGGATGTGATTGACATCGCGCTGCATACGGTGAAGATCCAGAATTTCGACAAGACGATCACCACCGTCCCCACGCACCGCCTTATTTCGGAAAGCTTTCGAAACTGGCGCGGCATGTCTGAATCCGGGGCAAGGCGCATCATGCGTTCGTTGATGCTCGACCAGCGCAGCGTGCGCTTTCTGGACGATGGCGACATCGAGGCGATGGCGCAGCTTGCAGTGCTGCGACCCTATCTCGATCACAAACGGCAGGAGATCGAGCGATGGAATTTGGAGCATGGCGCAAGCGGCACGGTCAACGGCAGGCGGCTGACCAATATAGGCACCTTCCGCGCCTATGTGCTGGCCTATCTGCAGTCACGCAGCGACATTGCACAGGACAAGACGCTGCTTGTGCGGCAGCTTGCCCCCAGCGAGAACGGGCTGCCAATGGAAATCTATGCCTTTGCAAGCAGCACCGTCTGGAACGAATATGAGGGGATACAGGCCGACATATTCGATCACCTGATTGCGATCCTTCCCGACTTCGACCTGCGACTCTTTCAGCGGCCGACAGGCGCTGACCTCGCCGCGCTGGCAGCCGCTTAAGGTCCGATGTCGATCGCCGCCGGCTGGGACTTGCGGCCTGTGCCGATGAAGCCGAGACGCTGCGCAACCGCGTCGTTCCAGCCATAGGGATCGGCGCGGAAAGCGATTTCGCCCGATGGCCTGACAAAGACATTGCGGTAGAGCAGGCGCACGGGAATCTCGCGGGGAAGATCGACGAACTGCTCCTGTCCCGATGCTCGCGCCGCCAGCCATTTGTCCAGCACGCCTTCGTCGGAGGCAAGCATCTGCGCGAAACCAAGAGCATCCTCCACGCGGACGCAGCCATGACTGAGGTGACGTTCACTTCTTTCGAACAAGGCGGGAGCTGACGTGTCGTGCAGATAGATGGCGTGAGCGTTCCGCATGTCGAATTTCACCTCGCCGAGCGCATTGTCCGGACCCGGCTGCTGGATGATCCATCCCCCGCGCATGACCATGTTGTTGCGCCGCAGGTAGGCGGCGTCGACATCCGACAGTTCCGCCTGCTGAATGGATTTGGGTACGGTCCAGGTTGGATTGGCAACCAGGCGGAAGATCGGGGAACGAAGCAGCGGCGTCGTCCAGTCAGGACGCCCGACAATCGCCCTGCGCTCATCCATCACCAAACCGTCGCGAATATAGCGAAGGCGCGCCGCTGCGATGTTGACATCGATCCGTGTGGCGGGCAGCGTCCGGGGCATCCAACGCCGCCGCTCCAAAGCCACCGCCAACGCGCGCGCCCGATCCTGTGCACGCAGATTAAGGATGCCGAACGTGTCCGGGCCAATGATGCCGTCTGCCGCTATTCCATAGTCTTCCTGAAAGCGCTTGATCGCACTTTCAAGCCAAACGGTATAGACGGGACGCCGCTCATTATCGCCCACTGCGCGGTCAAGATTTCCCCAACTGAGATAATCATTGTCCACCAGCTGATCGGCGATGGCGGCAATTCTGGGATCACGATCGCCCACATGGATCAATCCGTTATCGGGCAACCGCTTGCGCGCGTCTTCCAGCGCCCTCGACGAATAATGGAGATAAGCCACCGACAGGCGACGATATTCGTCCGTAGCGGGAGCAAGGCTCTCCAGCCACTGACCAAGCCGGCCGGCCTTGATCGCGCTCGCCAACGCGACTGGCACATTCATGTCGGGCCGGGGCAAGGTATAGACCGGGTGCAAAGCGGCGGGATCGACGAGGCCATGCGCAAGTGCGGAGGCGTAAGCGAGCGCAAGTCGCGTGAGCTTCAGCTCACGATCGATCGCGCTGTCCGATGAGGACGGCAGCGGACCGAAATCAATGCGATCCAGGCCGTGCTTCGCCCGCTCATCAAGCGCATCGGTCAACTGCCGTTCGGCGGCCACGGACCAGCATGCCCGCCATCCCACCGCCGCATAGAGGCTGCGAACTTCGTCCTTCTGGACCGCTGCCCGCAAATCCGCCTGCGACAAAGGCCCCGGCAGAGCATATGCGGCTCCCGCCCGAAGGGGCTGCGCTTGCGCGTTCACGAAGTTCGAGAGAGAAACGGCGATAATCGCCAAAAGGCGAAAGCGAAACCGGCATAACCTCATGATCTCTTGAACGGTCCGCGAGCCCGATTTCTCCCTTTTCTGTAAGGAAAAGGAACGATTTTAAACAATTGCCAATACTGCCCCACTCTGTTCAAACAGTCTGCACTTTTCGGCAGCATGCGCGTTCCTCCAGTAGAGGAAAGGACCGCGATGCTGTTCGACAACTGGCAAGGCCTTCTGCGCGTGATCCTGGTGGGGTGTCTCGCCTATATTATGCTGGTGATCGTGCTTCGGCTCAGCGGCAAACGCACGCTGGCGAAGTTGAACGCCTTCGACCTGGTGGTCACCGTAGCGCTGGGTTCAACGCTCGCAACAGTGCTGCTGACGAAGGGAGTGGCGCTATTGGAAGGAATAGCAGCCTTCGCGCTGCTGGCGCTTCTGCAATTCATCATAGCCTGGAGCGTATGCCGATACCGGGTCGTCGCGCGGTTCGCCAAAGGGAAGCCTCGCATCCTCCTGGCCGACGGTCAGATGATCGACGGAGCTTTGCGCGCCGAGAGGGTGTCGAAAGATGAGGTGAAGGCCGCGGTGCGTTCGGCCGGCATCGGAGATCTTGGGCAGGTTGCGGCTGTCGTCCTTGAAACGGACGGAAGCCTCAGCGTCATCGGGAATGATCGAGCGGGAGCCCGAAGCGCCTGGCCTTCGGAACATGTGCGATGAGGGCGCGCCTGCTGCGCCTGGCCGATATGCTGCGGCAAAGCTATTGGTTCCTGCCGTCGCTGATGGCTGCAGCGGCCATTTTGCTGGCCGGAGGCATGATCTGGCTGGACAGCTATCAAGGTTCCTTGTGGATGGATCGCCTACCTTGGCTCCGCGCTTCCAGGCCAAGCGGCGCCCGGCAGCTATTATCCGCGATTGGCGGATCGATGATTACCGTCGCGGGCACCGTCTTTTCCGTGACGATCGCCGCCGTGGTCTATGCGTCAGGCCAATATGGTCCTCGACTGCTCAGCAACTTCATGCGGGACCGGGGCAATCAGATCACACTGGGAACATTCATCGCCACCTTCCTCTACTGTCTCGTTGTGCTGCGGACTGTCCGCTCGCCCGAAGAGTCCGGGGGCGTGGGCTTCGTACCCAATTTGGCGCTGCTCGTCGCCGTGCTGTTGGCGCTCTGTTCGATCGCCGTGCTGATCTTCTTCATCCACCATGTACCGAGCAAGATTCATATCAACAATGTCATAGAGGATGTGGGTCAAAGACTGCTGCGGGAGGTGGGCCATCGCTTTCCTCGCCTCCTCGGCGACCCGTCCAATCCCCGCCACGATGACGAAGCGGCTATCCCCGACCCGTTGCGGCGGTATGGAGATGCGCGCCCAACATCGAAGCTGCGGTTCGTGGAGTCCGCCGGAACGGGCTATATCCAGTTCGTCCGCGACGAGGAATTGCTACGCCTCGCCGCCTGCCACGACCTCGTGATAAGGCTTCATTATCAGCCAGGAGATTTCGTGCATGCTGGCCGCCCGCTCCTGGAGGCATGGCCAGCCGAACGTTGCGGTGAGGAAGCGTACCGCGCACTGGCCAACACCTTCCTGATCGGATCACAGCGAACTGCCTTGCAGGATCTGCGTTTCCTGATCGATGAGTTGGTCGAAATCGCTGCGCGCGCACTGTCGCGCGGCGTGAACGATCCTTTCACCGCGGTCACCTGCCTCGACTGGCTAAGTGCTGCTATGTCCGATCTTTGCGGCCGCGAGATACCATCGCATCTGCGCCAGGACGAAGAAGGTTCGCTGCGCGTGATTGCGCATCCGCACGGGTTCAACGAATTCCTGGACAGGGGCTTTGGCGCGCTGGCGCAATATTGCGCGAACGACATGGTCGCTGCGCAACGCTTCCTGAGTTCGTTGGGCGAAGTGGCGATGGTTTGCGACGATCCTAAGAGATTGGCGGCGATCAAACGATATGTCGACCGCATCGCACGCCTGGCCCGAAGCAGGTTGGAGGGCTTCAACCGCATCGCCGTCACCGATCGCGCGAACATGCTGCGGAACGCGCTGGAGCAGCCCGATTACCGATGGCAGCTGCGCGACGAGGCCGCCTGGCTGGGAGGCGCAGCGTGACGCTCTGCCCCCGAGCAGAGCATAGCCATGCTAAAAGGGGAAAAACCAATGGATCGCCGCAACAGCCGCAATCCAAGTGACGATGTTGAGCGGCAGTCCGACCTTGGTGAAATCAAGATAGCTGTAGCCTGCCATCTGATAGACGAGCACATTGGTCTGATAGCCGAAGGGGGTCGCGAAGGCGGCGCTGCCCGCCATCATGACGGCGACCAGGAACGGCCGCGGACTGACGCCGAGGCTTTCCGCAAGCGCAACCGCGATTGGCGTCACCAGCACAGCCACGGTGGCGTTGGACAATAGCTCGGTCAGCACCAGGGTCGCGCCGTAGAGAAGGATCAACGCTCCCAAGGGCCCAAAGAGTCCCACCTTTCCGACCAGCGCGTTCGTAGCCGAGGCCGCAAGCCCGGTCTGTTCCAGCGCTATGCCGATGACGACCATGCCGACGATCAGCATCAGGATCTCAGGGCGTAGTCCGCCATAGGCCTCCTCAGGTCGGATCACGCGGAGCAGGATCAGCAGCACCGCGCCAGCAAAGGCCGAGGCTGCAATGGGTGCGATGTTGAGAGCGGCGAGCGTGATGACCCCGATGAAGATGGCCGTCGATGTCAGCGCCCTGGTTGGCGAGAGCCGGCGCTGCACGGCAAAGTCTTCAGGCTCGCCGATCGCATCGCCGGCCAGGTCGAGGTGGCTGACGTGATGCGGGAGGGCCGCCTCCACCCTTTCAAGCGAGGCAGGCAGGGGCCTGGCAAGCAGCCGCCCGGAAAAAAGGAAGAGATACAGCCCCCCCGCCGCCGCCACGACAAGGCCAACCGGCGTGATCTCAAAAAGGGAGAAGGGCGGCTGTCCCGAAGATCGCGCCATGTCATCGACGAGAAGGTTCGTCGATGTCCCGATGAGCGTGCAGCAGCCCCCTAGCACGGCCACATAGGAAAGCGGCATCAGGAAGCGCTTGGGATCGAGCTTGAGCGACTTCGCAACGTCTCGAACGACAGGCGCGGACAGCACCACAATCGGCGTGTTGTTGAGAAATCCCGATGCGCCGCCGCACAGCAGGATGAGCAACCAGATACCCAGCGCCCCGATGCGACGGCAGAGCGCAACCGCCTTCGCTATCAGCAGATCGAGCAGGCCCGACAGTTCCATGGCGTGAGCAATGACGAACAGGGACGCGAGCGCGATGATCGCGGGACTGCCGAACGCCCCTTGTACTTCGCTGGGACGAACAGCGCCCGTGAGCAGCAGAATTGCAGCTCCAGCGAGCGCCACGACGTCTGCGCGGACCCTGTCCCAAATCAGCGCCAGAATCACGCCGGCGAGCACGAACAGGGTCACGAGTTGCTCGATCGTCATGGGCATCGGCTAGCACAAAGAGGCGAGCGAGGGAGCAGAAATGAAAAAAACCTGCAAAAACGACCAGCTAGGGGTCAATTTGCCCATCATGATCTGCTAGGCTGTTGCCTATGCCCGAAAAGAATATCCGGTTACGCATCCTCTCCCATCTTGTTGCGGCTGGAGCGGGCGGTGCGCTGGCGTTCGTCCTCATGGATACGGAGACGGCGCCTGCCCCTGCGCGCGACCAGCAGGTTGTTCAGCAGCCAAAGCCTGTAGTTGAGGTGCCGAAAATTCCTGTGATCCCTGCCCTTCCCCCGCCGCTCGACCGCGCCGCTCTCATCGCCGCGGCGGCGGATGCCGCCGACGCCGTGGCAAGCGGGACGCCCTTGCCGCAGGCTAATTCAAGGCTGGTCGGGCGCTCTTTTATCCTGCGAATGCCGTTCGGCTGCCGGGGAGAAATGAAGGAGGATGCGCAAAAGGAAAACTGGGCGGGGTGGAACTTCAATCAGAAAAGCCGGGCGCTCCGGCTTGCCGCACGCGCCACTGATCTCGCAAAGGTCGAATGGATAAGGAAGGTCGCGGGCGAAATGGCCTTCGATGCCGTGGAGGGCTTCTGGCTGCGCCGCCCTTGGACGCGTGGGGAGCAGTGTGGGACGGGCGAACTTGCGCCATCGGACGCTGTGCTGGATACTGCCGGGCAGCGCCTAGCGATTGCCCGATTTTATTCACCCGAAAGTCCCCGCACACTGAGAAGAGGCGATCGGCCCTACTCCTCTACGGTCAAGCTGGAGGAGGGAGAAGTTCCCTCAAGCCAAGGATATCAGCTTCAGCTGGAAGGCAAGCTCTCCGGTTTTCCCGATGGTCAACCAGTCCATTGTTCACAGGACAGCCCGTCCATAGCCCCCCGCTGCGTGATCGCAGTTGAGTTCGAACGCGTCGCCTTTGTCGCGCCCGGCAACGACGAACCGATCGTCAAATGGCAATGAGCCATCGCGAGCTCCGGCGCGCCGTGACCCGCAGGCCCGCGACGCGCCGAATCAATGAACGTCAGCCCGCCTTCGCCGACTGGGCAAGGACCTGGGCAGAAGGCTTGTTCGCGGCGTCGACCGTACCGTCGGCGAGCATCGCCTTCGACATGTTCGCCGCTTCGGCCTTGAGCGCTGCATCCTCACTGGTCTGGCTCACGCCAATGAGCGCGGCGAGCAGGAGGTTCCGATTCACCGGGTTGGACTGTTCGGCGACGGCCTTGCGGGCGAGCGGAACCGCCTCCGCATAGAGCGGGGCTGCGCCCGCCTTGTCCTCCTTGCCCAGCTTGAAGTTACCCAACTGGATAAGGACTCCCGTCAGCACGCCACGGCTCTGGGCGTCGGTGGGCTTGCCCCCCACGACCTTGCGCCAATACGGCAGGCTTTCTTCATACAGCGGCGCGATCGCATCGAGCTTCTGCAAGGCAGCGTTCGCAGCCGCCGTGGCATAGAGCGCGTTGGCGAGGAAATTCACATTCTCGATCTTGTCCGGCTGGGTCTTGACCGCATCGCGGATCGCCGGAAGCGCAGCTTCATATTTGGCGAGAGCTGTCGCATTGTCGCCCTGTTGCTGTGCTTGCTGCCCTGCCGTGAAATCAGTAACCGCCTTGTTGAAGGCGACGATCTGTTCCTGGCTAAGTGCTGCAGCTGGTGCCGTGGCGGGGGCAGCGGCGGGCGTTTGCGCCGGGGCTGCCCCCGAAGGTGGGGTTTGCTGCGCGGCGGCAGGCAAGGCAGTGGATAGGAACAGGATGGTGAGCAAAGTCTTGCGCATGGATTTTTCTCCGGCTGATTGGGTCCGTACGCAGGATTGAACTCCGGTACGCGACCGCGGTTGCTTTGAGGGAAACCCTAAGTCGCCAATAATTGTATCGGCTCCAAAGGAGGGAAGATGGCATCGATGATCTTCGAGGCCAGCGCATCGAGACGATAGGGCTTTGGCAGGATCGGTCCAAACTGCCGAAGGTCAACCGGAAGCTCTTGCCCGTTCAACCCGCCCGATGTGATCAGTACTCGGGTGCCGGGCCAACGAATGCTAACTTCTCGCGCCAGATCGAGGCCATCCCGTTCACCCGGCATGTTCACATCCGTGAAGAGCAAATCGATCCTGCCATTCAGTTGGTGAAGCACGTCAAGCGCCTCTTCGACGTGCTGAGCCGCGAAAACCGTGAACTCCTGGTCGATCAGAAATTCGCAGACATTCATGCTGACCAGCGCTTCATCCTCCACGACGAGGACGATCACGGGCCTCGGAAAACGAGGCCTTCCAGTCAGTCCCGCCATTGCAAACCGCACATCCGGTTTCATGCCCGCTTACAGTGCTCCAGCAGTAGCGCACGGTTGCGGCCACCCTGAAACGGCCGGCCGAGGATCGCGGATGAGTAGTAAAGATGTTATGCTGCAAAGCATTCGTATTCATCTCATCATCGGGCCGGACACCGGCCGGGGCAGTTCTGCTATCCTATTTAAGCGCATGGTGCGGCCGAGCGTTATTATAGCTTTTATATGCATGGACCAGTCCGGTCCTGCTGACTAAGCTGCGAAATGCCTCCCTCTCACCTTCCCTTGCCGTGTCGGCGTCCATGATCGACCGACAGCATCGAGAGCCGGGCCCTCCCGAGGACGCACGCCCCCTCTCGCTCGATTGGCGAGCCCTGGTCCTGGCGGCGGCTATCGTCCTGCCGTCCTGGTTCATCGCCATATATGCACAACCATCGCTCGGGCGCGTGGCGGCGGCGCTGTTCTTTGTCCTGGGCGTGGTGATTTGCGGCGCTCTGGGCGGTCTGGGCGCAGCGCTGGCTGCCGCCACCGCCGCATTCCTGCTCTACAATTTCTACCTGGTCGAACCTGTTCTGAGCTTCCAGATCTCCACCGGCCGGGACATCATTCCGTTGCTCCTGTTCAGCCTATGTGCCGTGGTGGCTGGCATTCTTGCCGCGCGGCTCAAGGAGCGGGCGCAAGCCGCTGACTACAGCAACCGCCAACTGAGCAGCCTGCTCGATATCAGCCAGTCTCTCCAATCCGCCGTGCGTGTCTCGGATATCGCAGCGACACTCGATGATCATCTGACGGGCGCGGTGGGAACAGCAACGAGGCTTTTCCTTGTCCGGGATGGCTCCTTTGATGCCGCCCAGAACAGGTCAGGCAGCGACGGCGGGCTGGAGCTTGTAAGGGAAGCCGCTGTATCCTCTAAGAGTCCGCAGCGGAACGAGCCTTACACGGCTTACCGGTTAGACAGCAGCGCTGGATTTGAAGGGGTCATTCTGTTCGAGCATGGCTCCTCCCCCAGGCTGGAAAGCGCCTTCATGTCGGCGCTTGCTAATCTAATCGCCCTGGCAGTCGAGCGCGCCGCACTTTCGGAAAGCATTTCCGAAAGCCGGGCTCAAGCCCGAACCGAGGAACTCAAGACCGCTCTGCTCTCATCGGTCAGCCACGACTTTCGGACGCCCTTGACCGCCATCAGCGCCTCCGCATCAAGCCTCATCGAATTTCGCGACAAGCTCGAACCTGCCGCGGCGGAGCGCCTGCTGCGGGGCATCGTCAACGAATGCGACCGCCTCAACCGCTACACCTCCAATCTTCTGGAAATGAGCCGCCTTGAAGCGGGGCAGTCGCTTGCTCGCACGCAGACATTGGGCGTGGCCGACACCATCAGCGCGATCATGCAGAGGATCCGCGCGCGAGCGGGCCGTCGCCAGATCGTGCGACACTTGAGCGGCCACGATCTCCTCGTGACGGTCGACGCGGCTATGTTCGAGCTTGTGCTCGTCAATGTTTTGGACAACGCGATCATCTACAGCGAAGACGGAACGCGCATCGATGTCGATATCCGCCGTGACGGCGATTGCTGCATCATCGCTGTGTCGGATGAGGGCCAGGGCATATCAGCCGAAGATCTCGAAAGGGTGTTCACGCGGTTCTACCGCGTTTCCCACCCTCGCTCCTTGCCGCGCGGAAGCGGGCTTGGCCTTGCGATCGCAAAGGGCTTTGTAGAAGCGCTCGACGGTCGGATCGATGCCAGGTCGCCTGGCGCCTACGGCCGTGGCACGACCATCACCATTACGCTCCCCCTAACAACAGAAAACCCTCCAGCATGAACTCCTTGCACATTCTCGTTGTCGATGATGAACCTTCTCTGATCGACGTGCTTCAGCCCGTTCTGGAGACGGCTGGCTACCGCATCACGGTCGCACAGGACGGACGCAACGCGATGTCCGCTATCGCAGCCGTCGAGTTCGACCTCATATTACTCGATCTCGGCCTGCCGGACCTCGACGGCAAGTCGCTTCTTCAACGCATTCGCCTTGATCAGGACGTACCCGTCATCGTCATTTCGGCACGACATCAGGAGGCTGAGAAGATAGCGGCCCTTGACGAGGGAGCGGACGATTATGTCAATAAGCCTTTCGAAATCGGCGAACTGATGGCGCGGATGCGCGCCGCAGTCCGGCGCCATTCTCTTTCGAAGGCCGAGGCATCAACCTATTCCGCCGGCGGACTGACGATTGATTTCCCGACGCGCCGCGTCACTTTGTCAGGCGAGCCGGTCAAACTATCTCCCAAGGAATATGATCTGTTGCAGACGCTTGCGCGCAAGGCCGGGCAGGTTGTCACGCACAAGCGCTTGCTTGCAGCGGGCTGGGGAGCAGATGCGACAGACACTCAATATTTGCGCGTTTATATCGGCCTTCTGCGCCAGAAGATCGAGCAGGATCCCTCAGATCCCTGCCTTCTCCTCACAGAGCCGGGTGTCGGATATCGCCTGATCGCGGCCAACTGAGATGGGCCGCCTTATCATCGTTTCGAACCGCGTTCAGCCCACAAATCCAGACGATGGCGGCGGCAGTCAGGGCGGACTTTCTGTCGCGCTTTCGGCCGCGCTGCGAGAGACTGGCGGCATCTGGTTCGGGTGGTCTGGCAATGTGACCGAGCATTTCACCGGCGGAATACATTTCGAGAAGTCAGGCGATATCACGACCGCCATCGTCGATCTCGAAGCCAAAGATGTCGAGGAATATTACAGCGGCTACGCCAATTGCACGATATGGCCCTTATTCCACTATCGGCTTGACCTGGCCCATTATGATCGTGCGTTCGCAAACGGCTATGAGCGGGTTAACCAGCGCCTCGCTGAAACATTGATCCCGCTTGTCGAGCAGGACGACCTTGTCTGGGTAAATGATTATCATCTGATGCCGCTGGGAGACCATATCCGGAAGCTGGGCCGGCGAAACCGCCTTGGATTTTTCCTGCACATTCCATGGCCGCCCATGCGTCTGCTTCTATCCCTTCCTAGCCACCGACAGTTGGTCGAGCTCTTGCTCGCCTATGATGTCGTTGGGTTCCAGGCTGATGATTGGCTGCAATCCTTTCTCGATTATCTGCGCGTTCAATTTGGCCTGGAAATGGACGAAGATGGCCGCGTCGCCTGGAATGGCCGAACTGTCCAGCTTGTTGTCTGTCCTGTAGGACTGGATGCGGAGGAGTTTAAGGCGATAAGCCTGAGCGAAGCGGCGCAGACTGTGCACCAATCCATGGTGAAAAGCGCAGCTGGCCGGACCATGATCATCGGCGTCGACAGGCTTGATCATTCCAAGGGCGTGCAAGAGCGATTCCAGGCCTATGAGCGCCTGCTATCCACTCATCCGGAGCTCCACGAACAGATATATCTGTTACAGATCTCTCCTCCATCACGCGACGAACTGGGCCAATATCAGGAAATCCGATCCGGCCTCGAAGCGTTGTCAGGTCATATCAATGGCGCCTATGCCAGTCCACAATGGGTGCCGATACGCTACGTTAACCAAGCCTATGACCGCGCCACTCTCGCGGGCATATACCGCGCCGCGCGTGTAGCTCTCGTCACCCCGCTGCGCGATGGAATGAACATCGTGGCGAAGGAATATGTGGCGGCGCAGGACTCCGATGATCCTGGCGTCCTGATCCTATCTCGTTTTGCGGGAGCCGCTGCTCAGTTGACTGAAGCGCTGCTGGTCAATCCCTACAGCAGCGAGGAGGTTTCCGAGGCGATCGCTCAGGCGCTTGCAATGCCAAGGCCGGAACGTCAGCGACGCTGGCAACAATTAAACGACATCGTCACATCTCAGGACGCAGGCTGGTGGTGCAAGATTTTCGTCAGCTTTCTTATTGAATCTCCGAGATGACCAGGATCACGTCACGACGGCTTGAGAAGGTTCACATGGTCCTTTTCCGTACATCGATACCGGTAGACTCTGCGCCACTGTAGATTGCACTGATCAAATCTTCGAGAAATGGATTGTCCGGTAACCGCTGCCGCGCCATGCCAATCGCCTTCCGCACAAGATCAGCATATAATTGCCGCCGAACTTCGACGTTGCCAGTCTGGCTATCCAGTTCTGCAAAGCCAGCGGCAAGCCTTGCTTCAATCAGTGATTGAAGCGATTGCACTGCTTGTGCGTGCCGCCAGCCAAGCCCTGAAACAACTCCATCGTTTGTCTCAGTGAAACCGAAATCTTCTTTTCCACGAACGCTCAACAAATTTTCTCCAGGCGGAGTGCCTTGATCATCAATACCAGAGAAATAGCACAGGTGTTTTTATACGATCTTTATTCGCCTCGGCCGCCCCGAGCCTGCGAATCGACTCCCGCCGCGAATGCGCCGAGGATTGCCGCAAGGCCCTGTTCTACCACCCAGTTGGTTTCGCATGGTGCGCGCCGGATGTCCTAATCCGTTCTGATAACTGCACGCGTTACGTCACCCATGAGCCGCATGCGCGCTGGGATCGGGGCACGGGTACTCGCGATCATCACCGCCACGGCATAGCGGTGGCCCTCGGGCGAAACGAGAATGCCTACGTCATTATAGCCGGTGGTCAGGCTCCCCAAGTCTTGGCCGGTGCCGGTCTTGTGCGCAAGCGTCCAGCCATTGCGAAGCCCCGAGCGCAGGCGCAGGGGCCCGGTTCTGCTGGCGCGCATCAGGCTGAGAAGATGCCGGGTCGAGGACTTGCTGAGCAGCTTTCCCTGCTTCAACAGCATCAGCCCCAAGGTCACGCCATTCGCCGAGGCTCCATCATAGGGATTAGCGAGATAACGCTTGAGCGCGCGATCGCGCGCGGCGAAGGGCATTGCCGCTCGGGCCTTCAAAAAGCCCCAGCCGCCAGCCCATTCTGGTCGCCACTGCAGCCCGGCCGTCCTTGCCTGAAGTTTGCGTTCCCCCGGGCCGAAGCCCACATCGTTTATCCTCTTTCGCTTGAGCATGGCTCGGATCGCCTCGGGACCGCCCACCTTCCAGAGCAACACGTCGTTGCAGCTGTTGGCGCTGCGCGTCAGCGCCATTTCCAACAGCTTACCGATGGTGGTGCGATAGCCGGCCTTAGTCACAAGGGGACGGATTGGCTGATGAAAGACAGTGAGGTCAGACCTCCTGACCGTTACCGGATCGGACAGGGATAGAGCTCCGTGATCGACCGCGTCCATCACTGCTATCGCCACCCATAATTTGCTGACGCTTTGCTGCGGAAGCATTCGGCCGCCATTGAAGGATACCGTCCAGCCCTCGTCCATGTTGCGCACGGAAATGCCGACTTTGCCCTTAAACGACGTTCCAAGCCCCTGCACCGCATTGAGAAGATCGGCGGGAGGCTGCGGGCGAGCAGGCGCGACCCGCTCGGGCGCAGTTGCACGGTATTTCATCGGTGCGGCATATGCGGCAGATTCAAACCGTCCAGTCGGCGCGCAACCGGTGAGAAGTGTCAAGAGCAAGGAAGCCGCCAGAGAGCAGCTTGTATAAGCGACCGACAATGTGAACCCCTTTATTGG